>JAYVKA010000022.1:0-2851 GCA_043768885.1 Planctomycetota bacterium | reverse complement strand
TGGACGCACCCCGATCCGGCACTACTCTAACAACTTCAATCGTATGAAACTCAGCTCGACCGAATTGTCAGCCGACAAGATTAAGGCTGACGCACTGATTATCACAGTCCGCGACGGCCAGCCACTGGGTCCGTCGGCAACCGAAATCGACCGTGCGTCGGGCGGTTTGATCCAGCGATTGGTGACCAGTGGCGAGATTTCCGCGCGTGAATTGAGCTGCACCCGGTTGCCTTCAGTCCCCGGAATCGGTTCGCCAGTCTTGCTGGTCGTTGGCCTTGGTTCCAACGACAAAGACGAACCGGACCATCCGACCCCAGGGTTGAGCTTTCGGGCGATGGCTGCCGCGGCCCGATCGTTGGCGTCGCGCGAGCGAAAACATGTCGCCTGTTACCCCGACATTTTTCCGCTGGACGAAGCGGTTGCCGGAGTGATTACCGGTTGTGTCGGCCAGGATATTTTTCGCCATGAGAAAAACATTTTTCCGTTTGCCCAGCTGACGTTTGGCGGTGCGAACGATTCCGATCTTTCGCGCGGAGAGATTTTGGGAAACAGCATCAACCTGACCCGGCAACTGGTTAACCTTCCCGCCAGCGAAATATTTCCCGAATCGTTTGCCGAAGAATGCCAACGGGTCGGCAAGACTTGCAAGATCGATACTGAAGTCTGGGACAAAGCCCGACTGGAAAAAGAAAAATGCGGCGCACTGCTGGCCGTGGCAAAAGGAAGCGACCGCGACCCGCGACTGGTGATTATGAACTGGACGGGCGATCCGGGTGGAGCCAAACCAATCGGTCTGGTCGGAAAAGGAGTCACCTTTGATTCGGGCGGTCTGTCGATCAAGCCCAGTGAATCAATGTTGGACATGAAATGCGACATGGCCGGAGCGGCAACCGTACTCGGCGCGATGCAAGCGATCGCCCAACTCAAACTGCCGGTCAACGTGACGGGATATATGGGATTGGCCGAAAACATGATCAGCGGCCGGAGTTACCGGCTGGGGGATGTGTTGGTTGCTCGCAGTGGCAAAACGATCGAGGTTCACAACACAGATGCCGAGGGGCGACTGGTTCTGGCCGACGTGCTGGATGTTGCCGTTTCGCGCGGCGCGGCGAAATTGGTGGACCTCGCGACATTGACTGGCGCGTGCATGGTTGCCCTGGGCAAGTATGTTGTCGGCGGCATGACGAACAATCAGGACTGGTACTCCGAAGTCGCTTCGGCCGCCAGCCGCGCCGGGGAATCGTTGTGGCAGTTGCCGATGTTCGCCGAATATGCCGATCAGATCAAAGGTCAGGTGGCCGACATCAAAAATGTTGGCGACGGTCGTTGGGGTGGAGCGATCACGGCTGCGAAATTTCTGGAGCAGTTCGTCGCGGATACACCCTGGGTGCATCTTGACATTGCCGGTCCGTCGTTTCTGGACAAACCCCTGCCGTGGTGCGACGCCGGAGCCTCGGGCTATATGCTTCGGACGCTGGTACGATTGATTGAGAGTGAAGTCTGATCCGTTTCAAGACCTTTTTTTTGGTTCTTGTCTGCCGCAACGCGACAGGTCGCATTTACTAAATGGTTTGTTGGGAGGTTGAGGCTCCTGCCGAAACAAGAATTATGGGTGTTTATGTCTCGGCAGGAGCCTCGACCTCCCGTTTTCGCAATTAGTAAGCGGGCCCTGGCGTCCGGTTGGGACCAGGAAACCGGGAGCCAGCGCTCGACGGCCGATTTTTCTGAATTGGAATAACTCTGAGCAAGTGAATTTTATTGCCAAGCTTTGCCGGTGGCAAAGTCTGCGATGAGTATCCTTGGCAATTGAATGATTTTCTGGAGGTAATTCGGTCCCCATTGGTTGACAAAACGGCCAATAACATCATCCTTTATCGCACCGCCCGGCTTTGGCCGAACGCCGGTACTTACCAAATTCGCCCTGCAGGAATCTTTTGAGCCTGCCATCCGTCGGCATCAATGCGCGTTGCAATGTGGTCGTTCAGTTGGGCGATCGCGCGAGCGTACCAAATAACTTTTCCAATCCAGACTTTTTCAAAGGAACAAACAGATGGGACTCATCCAGGAATTTCGTGATTTCGCCATGAAGGGCAACGTCGTTGACATGGCCGTCGGTATCGTAATCGGTGCCGGTTTTGGAGCTGTGGTAAATGCGTTTGTCGAAAAGGTGGTTATGCCGCTGGTCGGCATGATGGGCGGCGTTGATTTTTCCAGTTATGACATACCTCTCGTCCAGGAAGTCAAGAATGCCACCGGAGACGTGACCACGAAGGCAGTTAATCTTGGTATCGGTTCGTTCGCGACCGCATTTGTCCAGTTTTTGATCGTTGCATTCGCGATCTTCATGGTCATCAAAGCCATGAACGCTGCCAAGGCCCGCTTTGAGGCAGCCAAGGAAGAGGCTCCCGTCAAACCCGCCGAAGACATCGCGCTGTTGCGTGAGATTCGCGATTCGCTGAAGGGGCGATAATTTCGGATTTCTCAATTGAACGTATCCAGTCATACGGCGGGGATTTGTCCTCGCCGTTTCTTTTCGGACCGCAGATAGACGCTGATCCTCGCAGATTCTGATTCCTGGTGTTGGTTTGAGAGAATGAATCAGACTCGAAAATCCCCAGATTGATGATCTGCGGAAATCGGTGCGTGTCTGCGGTCAAGACTTTTTGAATTCACGTTCCTGCATCCGGCCCCACACGTCACAAAATGTTCGGTTATGATTTCTGATCGGAATGGCGCCGGCACGAATTGAATTGGGAAGGCGGAAACGAATGGAGATTCCACTGCGAAAGAAGCTGGCAGCGGAGGCGATCGGCACTTTTTTCCTGGTCTTTGCGGGTACGAGTGCAATCGT
>JAYVKA010000021.1:0-2483 GCA_043768885.1 Planctomycetota bacterium | reverse complement strand
GCCAAGTGCCAAACAACCACTGCAAACTTCAAACCGGCTGTTGAAGGAACTCAGGGCTTTGATTCGGCCGGACAAGGCCGCGTTTCTGCCCCGATACTTCCAGACAGGTCCCGGCGAGTATGCGGAAGGGGACCAGTTTCTGGGTGTCGTTGTCCCGGACCAGCGGAAAACGGTTCGGCAGTTTCGGGAAATGCCTCTGGATCAAATCCAGGCGGGACTGAATTCGCCCTGGCATGAAATGCGGTTGAGCTGTCTATTCATTCTTCAGCATCAGTTCAGCAAAGCCGATCCGAAGAAACAGGACGAGTTGGTCGCCTTTTATCTGGACAACCTGGACCATGTGAATAATTGGGATTTGGTCGATTCTTCGGCGCCACAGATTCTCGGCGTCTGGCTCCTGGACCGACCTGCCAAACGGAGCGTGCTTTTCCGGCTACAAAAATCCAAAGACCTGTGGAGGCAGCGGGTTTCAGTGGTTGCAACGATGCCACTGGTCAAAAACGGCGAGCACGATGAGTTGCTGAAGCTCGCAACCCTGATGCTGAACCATCCCCACGACCTGATCCACAAGGCCACGGGCTGGCTGCTTCGCGAAATGGGAATGAACAACGAACAGGTTCTTTTCGGTTTCCTCAACAAATACGCAACAAAAATGCCCCGAACCATGTTGCGCTACTCAATTGAAAAGCTGACAGCGCCTCAACGTACCAAATACATGAATTGATCCGTTCTTCATTTTTTTAGCTCCATCTTTCTACCTTAATTTTTCTGCCAAATCTCAGCCAGTTCCAGGCGTGACGATTCCCTTTCAGGAGTAAGGTAGAAAAATGGAGGTAGGAAAATAAAGGCATGGAGGGTCAAAGGCCGAGCTCGTTGATGGCCGATTCGATCGTCTTGAGTTGCGATTCGAGTTGGGCCAGTCCGTCCTTTTCTCTCTGAATAATTTCCGGCGGCGCGCCGCCGACGAATTTTTCGTTGGACAGTTTTGCCTTGCGGCTCTTGATGCCGGATTCGAGTTTCTCTTTTTCCTTCAGCAGTTTTTGCCGTTCGGCTGCTTCGTCAATCAGACCAGTCATGTCGGCAATGATTTCGAAGTCAGACAGGACAACCGATGACGCCGGTTTTGGTGGCGTTACGACGGGGCCAATTCCTTTTAGTGTCGCGTTGGCCATCGAGCCGAAGAAACTGCCGAACGGTTTTAGCTGAGCCGCGATCGGCGGAGCACAACGGATCACAAATTCGAAAGTGGTTTTTGGCGGGATGTTTTGGCGCGACCGGATGTCGCGAACCGATGTCAAAGCCGACTGGAAAATTGCAAATTGGGCTTCGATTTTGTCGTCACGCATGGAATCAGAGGCTGCGGGCCATTGGGCCGTGGCCAACCAGCTTTCGGCGGCGAACAGTTCGTCGATCCCGCGTTGCGGAGCGATCTGCCCAAGCAATTGCCAGATTTCTTCGGTCACGAAAGGCATGATCGGATGCAACATGCGCAGGATACGGTCCAGAACGAAAGCCAACATACGCTGAGCGTGAGGTCGCGATTCGGCATCGGCCAAACGGTCTTTCAGCATCTCAACGTAGAAACTGCAAAAGTCGGACCAGGCAAACTCGTACAGCGTTTTGGCTGTCTCGGAAAACGAATAACTTTCGAGCCGCGCGGTGACTTCGCTGCCAACGGTCGCCAGACGGCTGAGAATCCAGCGGTCTTCGGCGGTCAGATCGGACGGGCTGATCGGGTGAGGTTCAAAACCTTCCATTCGCATCAAGGCGAACCGGGCAGCGTTCCAGAGTTTGTTTACAAAATTGCGACCGACTTCAAAACGTTCGCTTAAAACCGGGCCGCGCGGCAATGCGAGGTCGGCCACAGTTCGGGCCCACTGGGTCGAAAACTCTTTTTTGCAATCTGGGCAAGCCAGTTTCGGCAGCTCGCGGTTCTTTTTCGTTTGCTCGATTGCAGCATTGCAATGCGGGCATTCGAACTGAACCGGCAAACGAACGTCCTGCGTTTCGGTGGTTAGATGAACCATGGCAAACCGCAACGCGTCCGCACCGAATTTTTCGATTACGTCCAGCGGGTCGATACCGTTCCCTTTCGATTTCGACATCGTTTCGCCAAAACCGTCAAGGATCTTCGGATGTATGTAAACCGTATCGAATGGAATCTGGCCGATGTTGTTCAGCCCCATCAACACCATCCGGGCAACCCACAACGTGATAATGTCGCGGCTGGTGATCAGCGTGCTGGTCGGATAGAAGTACTTGAGATCGGGATTCGCTTCCGGCCAGCCCAGCGTGCTGTGTGGCCAAAGCGCGGAGCTGAACCAGGTATCGAGCACGTCCACTTCGCGAATCATGCCGAGCGTTTCAATTTCGATTTCCAGCGGCTCCGTTTCGTCACGGAGGCAAACGTGAACAACGGCAAAGGCAGTTGGCATGGACGCGTCGCCAGAGCCAGCCGCATCGGCTTCGATCAATTCGGTCTG
>JAYVKA010000020.1:0-6919 GCA_043768885.1 Planctomycetota bacterium | reverse complement strand
GGGCGAATCAATACGAGACGTTTTCCGATGTGAGCGGAAAATCATCGGTCCGAAACGGGGACGCGGGGAGTCCTTCTCCGTTGATCAAGTTGGGAATCGCACTGTCATCCCAACCGAACCGGACAGCGATTGGCGAAATGACGGCATCCGACGAGACGACTACCGTTTCGCCCTCGATTCGCACAGTTGCCGGAACAAATGTTTTGTCTTCTCCACAAATTTGGAAATGAACCAACTCGTCGGCCTCACGGACTTTCAGCCCTGACCCGGTGTAATCGAACGATATCACGATCGTGTGGCCATCGACGCGGAAATTCCTGTAGCGTGGACCGCTGGGAACATCTGGAGTTTTTTTCTTTTCACCCTGGGCAAGCGTCTCGGTCGCCTTGCCGCTGGTCGCCACGTCAGGTAATTCCCCGGCAACCGGCTCAGCATTCCGTTTGATCCGTGAAGTCGCCCAAAGTGCCAGGCGTCGCCCGACTTCGTGTTTATTCCGCGGATGAATGTCGGCCACGTCTCCGATGTCGGTCGTTACGACCATGCCCGTGTTCGGCACGGTCTTCCACGAATGGAGTTGGGCATCCCAGACTTCAGGGAGAGCTTCGGGCGGCGCGTTGCCATATCGATAGGGCGCGAGCTGGACGAAATAAAAGGGCAAGTCTTGTCCGGACTCCATTCGCGTTCGCCAATTCCCAATCATTGCCGGAAAAAGATCGCGATACTGCCTGCCGCGACCAACGTTCGATTCGCCCTGATACCAAAGCACTCCGGCAAAACGAAATTTCCGAAGCGGTGAAATCATGCCGTTGAAAAGTGTCCCCGGATAAGCAGGGTCGGCCGCCGGTTCAACGTCCTTGAAATGATCGGCCAACTCCTTCAATTCCGGGACTGATCGCAGATGTTCGAACTCGGTCCACGCTTCGCATGTCGTACCACCCCACGAAGCATTGACCAGTCCCACCGGAATTCCGGTCGCCTTGTGGTAATGGCAGGCGAAAAAGTACGCGGCTGCAGAAAAATTGGGAACTGTTTGAGCCGAACAAACTTCCCATCCAATCGCCCGGGCAGGTTCGTCGAGCGGAGTTACCGATGCGTTTCGTTCCACGGTGAACAGGCGGACAGATGAAAACTGGGTGGCCCCTTCGATTTCCTTTTCAGCAAAAGCCGAATCCTTGACCGGCCATTCCATGTTCGATTGTCCGGAACAGAGCCAAACTTCACCGATCAGGATGTCGGACAGTGCGATCTTCTGCTCGGATCCCTTCAGGCGAATTTCCAGATCAAACGGCCCACCGGTTTTTGGCGTGACGATGTTCGCAGTCCATCTCCCGTCTGTCGCAGCTTTGGTAGTCGAAACTACGCCGCCAAATTCGACATCGACTTCCGCTTCCGGCGCGGCCTTGCCCCAGACCGCGATCGTCGCGTCCCGTTGCAACACCATGTGATCGGAGAACAGCCGCGACACCGTGAGGTCTTCGGCACCCAGGTTGACCGGCAAAAGGAAAACCATCGCAATTGCGAAGCGGAAGAATTGCGGCGAGGCAAGATTTCGCAACATTTGATTTCCGGGTTTTGAAAACGGTGGAAGTGGGAACGTGACCTGGCTCTGTCAGTCTAAATCGCAATTGCCCGCAACGCCACCAATTTCGCCGAACAGGTGAAAAATCACTGCTTCGAATTGTCACCCACGGGTCGATCCAAAATCTGGTGGAGGTGAAAATGGAATTTTCCCAACTTGCCGCCGTAGTTTCCGGCGGATATCGCTGGAATTCCAGAACCGGCTGCAGCCCGGATTCCGGCTGACATCGCGTTTTCCACAGACTCGACATCGATCCCGTCAATCACGATTTCGTAAACGCAGTTGGCATCCGGCACAATTCGTGATTCCGTGCGTTGGCGAAGTGTCGGGCACCACTGGTCAGCGGTACTGGCCCGCAGTTTTTTGTATTTCGATCCGACTTTACTGCCGCTTCGAACCACGCCCCCCGGAAAAGGCGTGATACATCCCGGCAAAGCATCGATTGCAGTAACGGCTCGCATCGCAGCGACCAACCCGCTGGCCTGATCAACGGACTGGATCAAAAAGTTTCCTCCGGCGACTCCTTTTCCAATATGCACGGAGTCGGCGCACAGAAACTCGCCATCCATAACCGGGATTCGCCAGAAGCGTTTTTCGCCGAACAGTTTGCTGTGCTGAAACCCGTCGCCAAAATAACGGAGCGTACGGCCCAGCGGAAACGACTCGCCTTCACTGAGCCCATTGAATACAGCAGTTGTTGGGCAAGTCATTACACACTGCCCAACGCGATGGGCCACCGCCTGACCCAGCGAGTCTGCCGAAAAACCGAACAGCATTACGCTTACTCCGGGCCGCCCGTCGGGAGTATCGGCCGGCAACAATCGCGACTCGATTCCGGCTTCAGCGTCACAACCCAGTACGCTCGTTCCATAGCCGCACATTTCGCGGGTTGCGATTTCGGCCCAGTGCAAATCGATTGCGGTAATGACCAGCCTCGCGCACTGCATTCGAAAGCCTTCGGCGAACGTGTCTTCGATTTCGGTCTGGTCAATCTTCATTTTGGCATGATCGGAATTGTCTGTCGACATTGTCGGTGTGCAGAATGGACGATTGCATCAACTTCCCTTCGATTCCATCCCGGATATGCTAGACGTTTTTCGGCCATTGTTGCATGGCTATTCATTTTCGACAAAACAGGATCGGGCGGTATGGCCCGGGCACGTCAAAGATTTATGAATGACACCGCTGCGAATACGCCCTTGAAAAAGACGTGGTTCCAAAAATTTGGCTACCATTTTGTCCGGATTTCGACGCTGATCATGTTCAAGATTTTATTTCGCATCCGTTTTGAGAATCTTGAAAATATTCCCCAGTCTGGACCTGTACTGATTTGTCCCAACCATCAAAGCCATTTTGATCCGATGCTGATTGGCTCAGCCTCCCGACGCCGAATGAATTTCGTGGCGAAAAAGCAGCTTTTCAATGTCTGGTTCGTGGGTTGGATGATTCGCTTTCTGGATTCGATTCCATTGGACCGCGAAGGCATGAGCGCAGGCGGAATCAAGGCGACTCTGAAATGCCTGAAACGGGGCGAGATGGTTCTGATGTTTCCGGAAGGGACCCGAACGCCCGACGGCGAAATGAAAAAAGTCCTTCCCGGATTTTGCGCGTTGGTCAAACGGACCGAGGCCTGTTTGTTGCCGGTTGGGATTCAAGGCGCGTGGGACGTCTGGCCGCGTTACCGATCGTATCCGTTACCGGGTCCAAAAATCGTGATCGTTTTCGGCAAACCAATTTCCGCAGCCAGGATTCGCGAGCTGGACGACCAGCAGCTGGTGGAGACGCTGGACCGGGAGATTCGCGACTGTGTCGAAACCAGCAAAAAAATCCGCAGTGGCAAATCCAGGCGAATTGCCACTGCGGAATGAAGTCTTGAAACTGGAGCAGCCGATCCCGGCCTCGCCAATCACTTTGGTTCGTCGACCGCCTTTTTCACGTACTCCTGATCCGGTTCGCTCAAACGGTCGAGCGGCAATTTGATCTCGGTACCATCGTCCTTGAGCAGTGTCACGTCGTTGCCATTCAATCTCACAAACGAGGCAGTCACCTTGTGTTGACCCGTAACGTCAGTGAACACTCGACTCTCCTTGTTTTCGCCAGCCGAAGAGTCCGATGTATTGCCAGCCGCAGCGAGGTATCCGCCGTTTTCGAGGTAGTCGCGGTCCTTTTGGCTGAGTGAATCCAAATCCATCGTCACTTCTTCGCCCGATGATTTCGCCAGGATGACTTTGCCATCAGCGAACGATTTGAACGTTGCCACAACCTTGTTTTTGCCGGTCGTGTCAACGAACTGGCGAAGTTCCGGTTCGGCCGCGACGATGCCGCCTTTTGCGCCATTCGCTTCGGCCTCGGCAACCAGCATTTGGATCGCGTGTTCAAGCGAAGCACCGCGAAGATTCTTGTAACGTATAACCCCGGTGTGATCGACCAGGAAAATTGTGGGGAAGCTGCTTATGCCAAAATCCTTTACGATCGGGCCGTCATCACCGTCCCACCAGGATCGCCAGTTCAAATCGTTTTCTTTGACTGCCGTCTTGACCCGGTCAATTTCACCATCATTGTTTACGCCCAAGAGAGAAAATGGGCGACCTTGCATTTCGTTTACGAGCGACCGCTCGTGAGGGTACATGGCCCTGCACGGTGGTCACCAATCGCCCCAGAAATCAATCATCACGACACGACCGCTGTAGTCGCTGAGTGTGAACGATTTCTTGTCGATGTCTTTGCCTTTGATTTCCGGAATCAGGTCACCGACTTCGGTTCCTGTTTTCCCGGATGGACCTGGAAACGGAGGCAAATCGGGTTCCGCTGTTTCGGAATCGGCCCCGGAATCATCACCTTCGTTATCCTTGTCCGAATCGTTTGAATTGTTGTTGCGATTTCCCGGCTGTGCGGCATTGTATTTGGCAATCCTGGCTGCTTCAGCTTCAGGATCGTATTCGGGCATGCGTTGGGCCATCATCCCAGCGTCACCGCTGTTTCCAGAAGGAGCCGAAGCAACCGGAGCTTCTGCTGGCGGTGAAGTTGTTGCGGCCGCAGGAGTTGCCTTGGATTCAACTGCCGGGACGGTCGGCGTGCTGGTTGCCTGACTCACTTGAGCCGACTTGGGAGGGCTGCATCCAATCATGGCAATCAAGCCAATCGGTAACAGGCAAAGCAAAAACCATTTTAGGTTCACCACAGTCAATTTTCCTTTCATGCTATTGCCATCAAGGCAATCAGGCGAATTCGCAGGCCAGATGATGCGGACGGCAAAGTCGAAGATCAAAAAAATCGGGAACGGACAGAGGAGGAGAGCCAAGCGGACTTGGCCGAGCCCCAATGGTAACCGATTGGACGGCCGGTTTCAAAAAGCGGATTGGGAAACCGAAAAGAAAACCCGGAAAATTTTGGCCCGACGAACCTGAATATCCTGCGCGGATATCCTGCACGGTTAGAAGAATTCCCGGGTTTGCCGGTCCGGGGTTTGCAATTTTCAGGCAGAAAGCATGCAAAACAAAAGAAAATCCGTTACCGACTGGCCCGACTGGCCAGCCATTCCCGCTGCAGATTCATGATCATCGCCGATAGAGCGGGGGGCGGGTTCAACTCGCGGCCGTCCACCGAATCGACGAAGAAGATTCCGACAAATCGATCCCGAATGCTCCTGATTTCACCGGCAAGTCTCAGGCTGTTTTTCTGACCCGTCATGGCCAGGTTGACTTGATCACCCAACGCGATGTTGGGAACCGGATCAGAGACGGACACCAAAACGCCAGTCATGCTGATATTGATTGGCGTGACGTCGAGAATTTTCAAACCGAACGTCGCTTGAACGGAAAGGAGGCTCGAATCGAACAATGGCACCCGAAACGCCATCCGCTTGCAGTTTTTGTCGCGGTTGAACTTGCTAACAAATTCATACAGCTCGTAGACCTGATTCATTGACAGACTGACCAGGTTGCACTCGCCCGTCGGTGGGACCAATGTCAGAGTCTGGCCGTCGAATTCGGCAGTCATCGATCCAATACGGGTCGAATCGAGGCTGTTCATGCTGCACCTGCGGTACCGGACTTTAAACTTTTCGTGTCATAATCGCAGTGGATGAGGCTCTTCGGGTAGTGGGTCTTGCCTAAGATCCGCAGGCTTGGGGATCTCTAACAATATCGACAACCTTCTCAATCGGTCATCGTTTGCTAGGCGGCCCGTGACTTTTGGCTTTCAAAAGTCCCGACGTCAGTTTCCGATTCGATGGGTTCGGTTTTTGGTGCTAATTCCCGGAGAGTCTGTTCGATGCGGGCGTTTAGTTCGTCCAACTGTTCAAGCACCAGGTCCTGCTCTTTGAGCAAGCGGCGCACAAGTTTGAACTGCTCTCCTGGGTCCATTCCAAATACCTCTTGGGCTCCGAAGTGGCGGAAACTTCGGATCGAATTCGCTCGCTGACGGCAATTTGACAGCGCAGGCTGATTCTCTGATCGGCGTGTTGATTGGCAGGCCAGCAACTGGGTCGGGGCTGTGCCAATTGGTCCGGATGGACCGGTTCTGCCAGCCGAGGGTTTGGCCACTACCTGGAGAAATCCTTGAGCCCTTTTGCCTGAATTGAGGGACCTTGGCCAAATCTGCTCATGCTTTCTGTACATAGAGACGAAGGACCAAGAAGATATCTCTAGTCCAGGCTGGACAAAACACGCGGTTATTCGCTAAACTTGGCGGTTTCCCATCAATCGCCTGGATTGCCGTCGAAGGCTTTTTGCACTTCCAAATCGGGGATCCTGGTGGTAGTTCTGTAGCGGCGTCTGTTACGAATCAAACACATTCATTTAGCGAGGTAATAGTAATGCTGATTGGCAAATCGTGGTTGGAGGTCCAATGGTAAAGTTGTTGGTGCGTGATCGGGAATCGATTCAGGAAGCAGTTCGTCGATTCCGCAAGCTGGTTGAGCGCAGCGGTATCAAGAAAGAAATGCGTCGTCGCGAACATTACGAAAAACCAAGTGAGACGAACCGGCGTGCGCGGCTGAGGGCAGAACGCCGCAACCTTCAGAACTTGAACCGCGGCAAGCCCGGTTCCAAGTCTTAATTCCGAATTCGTCATGATTCCGGCTTCTGAGCGGAATGATTTTCGATGGAGACTTTGCCCTGCAAGAAATGGGCAAGTCTCGGCCAAAGTTCTCCATGAAGGTTCTTGCTGCGCACAAGCCGTTTTGCCGCTAGCCACGCTTCATAACGCAATTCATGGAACCGTTGCCAGAGCTTAGTGACAGCCAGGAATTAGCGTTGAGCGTAGTGGAAGGATCCCAGTGGCGTTGGATTTTTATCAAGATCCACGACCCTAAAATCGAGCGATTGGATGGCACTTGAG
>JAYVKA010000019.1:0-9311 GCA_043768885.1 Planctomycetota bacterium | reverse complement strand
CCGTTGGTCTGTTGCCTGCCGCAGTGATGGGAATCGACATTGTTAAACTGCTCCGCAACGCGGCGTGGATGAACGATCATTTTCGGCGAACTCCGGCGGCAAAAAACCTGGTGCTGCAATTCGTGGCGGCGAACCATTTGCTGGAAACTTATCGTGGTTGCAACACGCGGATCCTTTCGGTCTGGACAAATCTGCTGGAGTCGACAGGTCTGTGGTACGACCAGTTGTTTGCCGAGAGTATTGGCAAACGCGAACTGGGTGCGTTACCGCTGACGGTCGTGAATACTCGCGATTTGCACTCGCGGGCCCAGCAGCATCAGGAAGGCCGGCGCGACAAGGTCATCAACAACGTTCAACTGGCCCGGCCCAGAACTGGTCCGTTGCCTGTCGGACGAACCGGCTGGAATCAGGACGGGCTGGACGATTTCGCAGAAAAAACTTTGCCGGAAATCATGCATGCGGCGATTCAGGGGACCAACGCGGCCTATCACGAAGGGGGACGGCCCACGACGATGCTAACGCTGCCGATGGCGGACGAGGCGGCTCTGGGGCAGCTAATGCAGATGCTGATGCTGGCCACAGTCGTCGAATGTCGGCTGGTTGGGGTAAACCCTTACGGTCAACCAGGCGTAGAGAACTACAAGAAGCACATGCAGCGATTTTTACGGGGCTAATGCGGTATGATGAAGCCGCTGATATTCACGTGAACAGGGAGTTCCTGGCTGAAATGAAAATCAAGATTCGCTGGCATGGCCACGCGACGTGGGAAATATTGCTCGACCAGGGCTCGATTTTGGTCGATCCGTTCTTTGCCGATAATCCGTCGGCCAAGTTTACGGCTGCTGACGTCAATCCGAAATGGATTTTGTTAACCCACGGTCATGGTGATCACGTTGCCGATTGTGCCGAAATCGCCAAACGGACAAAGGCCCAGGTGATTGCCAATTTTGAAGTGGCCAACTGGATGACGGGGCAGGGGGTTGCCGATCCGATCGGCATGAACCTTGGCGGAAATTTCAAAACCGGTTTTGGTTCCGTCAAAATGGTTCCCGCCTGGCACAGCTCATCAATGCCGGATGGATCGTATGGCGGTACGGCTGCGGGTTTTGTGATTCAGATTGGCGATCACAGAATCTGGATTGCGGGGGACACGGCGCTGTTTTCCGACATGAACCTGATCGGAGAAATGGGAATCGATGTCGCAATCGTTCCAATCGGCGACCTGTTTACGATGGGAATCGAGGACAGCGTCGAAGCGGTCGAGCTCGCCAACCCCCGTATCGTCTTTCCGTCGCATTACAACACCTGGCCGCCGATCCAGCAGGACGGAGCGGCCTGGGCAAATGAAATTTCGGAACGGACCGAGGCAAGCCCAATAGTTCTTGAACCAGGTGCAACCCATGAAATCGATTTCTCGGAGGCTTGATCCAATTTTCAACTTACCTTCAAAACGAATCGTCTCGCTGTTTGTAATTGCGTTGCTGTTGGGAACCATCAATGCGTCGGCCGAGGAATTTTCCTGGCGGGTAAAGGCTGACGATGTTTTCACCATTCGGCTGGAACAGTCGATGACGGCCAAGAGCCGCGTGGAACCGCAGGAACGAATCGAAACCAGCGACGCAACGGTCAATTTGACGATGACGATCGTTGAAGTTGCCGACGCGGGGATCTCGGCGAAAATGACGGTCAACGATCTTGCGTTGAAACTGGGCACGCCAACCAAAGATGGCTCGGGGCAAATCGATCTGGATACGAAATCCGACAAGAAACTGAAAGACGTTGCCGAGACTTTGCGGCAGGAGTTGCTGGCGGTCAAAGGCGCGACGTTTGAGATCGTCTTTCTGCCCAACGGCAAGATGATCTCAGTGACGCTGGATGAAGCCACCGAAGAAAAATTCCGGGCAGCACCCGCCAGCAGCCCGCTCACGAACATGTTTTCGAAAGACGGCCTGCAAAAAATGTTTTCCAGTACGCACGTCGTGTTTCCTGACGGTGACATTTCTCCTGGTCATGCCTGGAAAACGGAACCCGAAGCGACGGACGAAGCGGGCTCTGGCCCGCCATTGAACTGGAGCTATTCCGGAATCGTCACACAGAACCAGCGAAAACTGCACCGGATCGCCTGCTCGATTCCCAAGTCGGCCCAGTCAAGCGAAAACGGTTCCAAACAGGTTCGGATCGACGGCCAATATTTTTACGATTCCGAACTGGGATTTCCGGTTTCCGGAAAGGTAACATCGCACGTCGGGATCGCGACCCAGTTTCGGGAACTGGTGATTTACACAGACATTGATACGGAATCGACGATGACATTGACGAAAAACTGAGCCGCGCGAACCAAACCCAACATGTCACGATTCGTTGATGTCGCTTCGATTACTGAAATTCCTGAAGGGGAATCCCGCGCCTTTGAAATTGGCGACCGGTCGATCGCGGTGTTCCATACCGCGGATGGCTGGTTTGCAATTGACAACCTGTGTCCCCACATGGGTGCCCCGTTGGTGGACGGGCATGTCGAAAACTGCATCGTGACTTGCCCGTGGCATGCATGGCGTTTCGATATTCGGGACGGATCGTGGTGCGACAACCCGCGAATCAAAACGGATTCCTTTCCAGTTCGAATTGTGGATGACCGGATACAAGTTGCCATTGCCAACAAGACCGAACCGCTGCCTGTCGAAGAAATACAGGTTGTCGGAAAACCAACAGGGATGACGATGAAAAAACCGCCGGAAACAGGTTCGAAGACCATCGCTGGCGACGGCCCGACTTTTGGCGATTTTCAGCGGCTAATCCACCGGATGTATTACGAAAAGGATGTGGCCCGGGGAGTTTCTGGTACTTTCCTTTGGCTGATGGAAGAGATCGGCGAACTGGCGACTGCTTTGCGGAGTGACGACCGCGAGAACCTGGCAGCCGAGTTCGCCGACGTTTTCGCCTGGCTGGCGACGATTGCCAACGTGGCCGAAGTAGATTTGGCGGCGGCGGTATCGAAAAAGTATGGTCAAGGCTGCCCCGGATGCGGAAAACTTGTCTGCATCTGTCCGGACAGCGAGAAACCCTAGTTCGGGCTGCGTATTCACTGCCAGAACCGTAGTCCATTGGATTCGATTGGGTTATTCTGGTTCATCCCCAAAACCGGGTTTTTGCCAATCAACCAGTTCCAATCAATCTTGCCAGACCTCATGCTGCCTTCGCGAAATCTGTCATTTGGTAAAAACACCCGGCTTGGCATCCGCCTTGCCGGCCTTCTGGTCCTGGCCCTCTTCAGTCAGATTTCATTCGCCCAAACCGCATCGGTTTCCAACGATGTCGAGTTGAAAATTGGATTGGGCGGCGTGGTGCGACTGGGCCACTGGGCACCGATAGCGCTGATTGTGAAAAACGATGAGATGGCGAAACGGGCAACCAAACTGGAAATTTCCTGCCCTGACGATGCCGACGTTCCGGTTACCTGGCGTTCGACGATTCAGCCGGACACCGTCTCCGGCGGAAATGGTGAAGGAACAGTGATTCACGGCCTGTTTCGATTGGGCCGAACAAACGGGTCGCTGGATCTTCGCCTGCTGGACAGTGCAGACAGGACTGTATTTGCCAAAACGGTTTCGTTGACGGACACGACGGCGCTCAAGGTCGTCGATGGAACGTCGCGCATTGTTTTGCTGCTCGGACAGTCCGACGCGTTTCGCGACCGGATTCCGACGAACATCGGTGAGAATTTCGTCATCGCCACCGTCCGGGATGCAGCTGAGATCCCGCTGCTTTATTTGGGACTGCAGTCGGCTTCGCACATGATCGCCGGAGGTTCGACCGGACTGGAACTGAACCGGTTGCAGGCCGATTCGGTTACCCAATGGGTTCAGCAAGGCGGCCATCTGTTGCTGGTTTCCCGCGGAGAAGAACAGCAAGAGGCCCGCACCATGGACTCGCTAATTCCAGGTACGGCGCGTGGCAATGCATTGCTCAAGGCATCAAGGCCGCTGGAAGTTTACGTTCGGGCCCGGGAGCCACTGGAAATCACTTCTGACCGTCCGTTGCCAGTTCATCAAATCACACCCAGTGCGGATGCCTCGGAACTGGTGAAGGAAAGGGACTATCCATTGGTGGTGCGAGGGGCAAACGGATTTGGAGTCGTCACATGGACCGCATTTGCTCTCGACTCGGAGTTGTTCATCAATTGGCAGGGGACTCCGAAAGCGATTGAAAGGTTGATTCTGAAACCGTTCAGCGAAGAACAATCCAACATACGGGACGCCCTGGCCAACGCCGATGCTCGCCATGGGTTTGTGGATTTCTCCGGCCAGTTGCGAATGGCACTGGAGAATTTTGGATCAGTGCGGCTTGTCAATTTTACTTCCGTCGCCACCATTTCCATTTTTGCAATTTTGATCTTTGGTATCGGCGACTGGTTTTTGCTGAGGTTTGTTTTCCCGAGCCGAACCTGGACCTGGCTCACTTTTCCCCTGATGGTTTTCGGTATCTGCCTGGCAGCGTGGAGCATTCAACGATGGGCCCGGCCGAATGAGTTTCGGATCAATCACGTGGAGATCGTCGATATCGACCAGCCGACGGGAATGTATCGCGGGTCAGCATGGAATTGTGTGTTCATTCCGGAATCGACGACGGCAAATTTGAGCACACGAATTCAGGCCGATTGGCTTAGGGTACCGGGCGTCGTTACGACGGGCTGGCAAGGCCAACCCGGTTCCGGTCTGGGTGGAATGCAAACCAAAACCGGTATCGGCATCGGTGGTGGAAGTTATTCGATTGCAAACGGGGCTGGCGAAAGCGCTTTTGTTTCGCAAACCGAATCGATCCGAATGGATCCTTCGTCGGCACGCACCTTTCGCTCCCAATTCAGCGGCCAAACTGACGCGACGACATCCAGTCGACTGGTAATTGATCGCGGGCGGCTGGACGGGATCGTCGTCAACAATCTTCCCGTCCGTTTGACCCGGGCCAAGGTCTACTTTGGAGAAATGGTTTACATCCTGCAACGAAGCCTGGAGCCGGGTGAGGCCGTGGAAATTTCCGAGATGATCGCGCGAACGTCAGGATTCGTTCTGAACCGTCTGGAACGGATCGACGATCGCAACCGAAAGGACCTTTCGGTTACGACTCCGTGGCAGGTCACCGACATTGATCTTTCCAGAATTGCCAACATGATGATGTTTCATTCCCTGGCAGGCGGCAGTTCCTATTCCGGATTGACTAACGACTACTACGACCAGCTGGAAATGAGCGGACTGATCAGCCTGAATCGGGCGGTGCTGGTGGGAGAAACCAGCGAACCGGCCTCCACGCTGAATATCAACGCGAACCAGGTTTCATCGGGTTCGGCCAGGGATGCCTTTGAGTCAATGGATCATTCGTTGACCATCTTGCGAATTGTGATTCCGGTTGCTCCCGGACAGGCACCATCCAACGACTAACAATCAAACCAGACTGGAAATTCAAAACGTGATTCGAACCGAGAACCTGACCAAACGATATGGCGACATGTACGCCATTCGCGACATCAATCTGGAGCTGGGCGAAGGGGACTTGTTCGGGTTCATTGGCCCAAACGGTGCCGGCAAAACGACGACGATGCGGATCATCGCAACGTTGCTGGAGCCATCGCACGGTGAAGCCTATGTTTGTGGTCACTCGATCTATCACAACCCGCAGGAAATTCGGCGACTGGTTGGATACATGCCGGACTTTTTCGGCGTCTATGACGACATGAAAGTGATCGAGTACCTGGAATTTTTTGCCGCAGCCTACCGGATTCGGGGCGAGCAGCGACGCAAACGTTGCAATGAGTTGCTGGAGATTGTCGATCTGGAATTCAAGCGTCACGCGATGGCGAATACACTTTCGCGGGGACAGACCCAGCGGCTGGGACTGGCCCGGGTGTTGCTGCACGATCCGCAAGTCTTGCTGCTGGACGAACCCCTGAGCGGACTCGACCCGCGCGCCCGGATCGAAATGCGAAATCTGCTTCGGCAGTTAGGCAAAACCGGCAAGACGATAATCGTGTCGAGCCACATTCTCCCCGAGCTGGCCGATGTCTGTAACAAAGTCGGCATCATCGACCGCGGAGTGCTTCAGTATTCCGGCAATGTTAGTGACATCATCCGGCAGGTACGCGAGCGAACGATCCTGCACATTGATGTAAAAAGCGACCTCGAAGGTGCCTCGGTATTCCTGTCCAAAATGCCCGACGTCGATTCAGTCCGCATGGGAGATGGCCACCTGGTTGTTTCGCTGGTCAAGGAAGTCGAAGACTATTCGGGCATCTCGGTGGCACTGGTCGAAAAGGGTTTTCAGCTGACCATGCTTCGCGAACAGGAAATCAATCTCGAATCCGCCTTCATGGCCCTAACCAAAGGCGTCGGCGCAAAAATCTGACAATCGATTGCCTCGCAAAAAGGCTTGACACCGATTGAAGTTGGTTTTTACTTTCCCGGAACACACCTCATTCCTTGTCATTTTTTGTCTCTCGCCATTTTTGTCCAGCTAGTGATAATTGACGGGAGTTTGCTACTTCCTTTTTGTTCTACGTACAAGCGCTCGACATTAAAATCTGCATCAACGTACGCAAACAGGTTGTCGGTCATTAGCATGATTCCTGGCGTTTGATCAGTTTCTCCCAAATCCGTAATTGTCGCGCCCACCAACAAATCCGATTCCGTATTTTGCAAGACCCTGCTTTCCGAATACGCAACTTGATCCACGGGCATTACCTGCCCACTCTTTCCGTCAAGAACGTAGTGAAGTTCAAATACAATTCCACTCTCCAGGCGAAAAAATACCGGAACGTGAGAATCTCCGGATTTCCGGAAACAAGACGTTGGACAAATCGGATTTCAAGAATTTTTTGACCAATGATGTCTTTAATTCCAGTCACTCGCCTGTCAAACTCCAATTGTTCCGTTTCAAAGCGGTCAGTCCTCTTGGATCGGGCCTTCGAAGTTTACTTTGGCAAATACTTCGGCCATGGGAAGATGGCAGCCAACCGTACCCAGTTCGACTGTCGCATCGAGGCCCTCGGTGGATTTCAGCAGCCATTCGCCGCCGGGCTGGCGAACATAGCATTCGATCACCGGTTCTTCCTGGGAAACAAGAACATACTCCCGAAGCGACTCGAGTTGCCGGTAGTTCTGGAACTTCTTGCCCCGATCGTATTTCTCCGTTGATTCCGACAGAACTTCGATGATCACTTGCGGATTCATTAGTGTATCCTGCTTGTCGTCTTCAAATACTGGTTCTTCGCAAGTGATGACCAAATCGGGGTACGTGTACAAACCGGTCTGATCCACACGGACTCGCATGTCGTTTGCATAGGCAACACATTTTCTCGCCTTTATCTGCTGCCCAATTTCAATGCTTATGTTGAAGCAAATCTGATTGTGGTTGCGGCTCGCCCCAACCATCGCAAAGACTTCTCCGGCAAAGTACTCATGGCGGACTTCGGATTGCCGCTCGCGTACGAGGTACTCTTGCCGAGTCAAATACGGTCGAGGCTGAATGGACATGGCCGGATCATTACAAGTGGAGCAAGTGCGGGGCTAATTCGTTCGCTTTCATTGTACCCCACCGGGTTATCAGTGAAACGGAATTTCGCCAAACAGTCGCCTGAGTTCGATCCGGATGATCGGTACGGGCGCACAAACCCTGAGAATGTTGCAGTGCAGGCAGATTCAGCCAATTGTCCCGGCGAAAATCAGATCGCCTCGCTGCCTCGTTCGCCTGTTCGTATGCGAACGCATTCTTCGAGCGGGAGAACAAAGATTTTTCCGTCGCCGATCTGGCCGCCTTCGGTTCGGCTGCCGCGGATGATCGCCTGGATCGTCGGCTCGACAAAGCCCTCGTTAACGGCGATTTGGAGCTGAACTTTGCGGCGCAAATGAGACGCGAAATCGTCGCCACCGTAGACATCGGACTGGCCACGCTGACGGCCAAAACCCTGGCAGTCCATGATCGTCAGCCGAAAGACCTCGACGTCGTCCAGTTCTTTTTTGACGGACTCCAGCCGCTGGGGCTGGATGATGGCAATGATCAACTTCATGGTTTGTCGCCGGGTGAATCAATCCTGATTTCTGATTTCAGGTCTGCATTCTATCCGGCGACAAGCGATCGGTCACCCGCTTCTAGAACAGGAAGATCGCGTCGATGCCGACGATCGGGTCGCCGACGTTTACCGCAGCCGCTCCCCAGTCCGCACGGACTTCGGGACGAATAACGACGTTGGCACGTGGACGCCAGTTGGCTCCCAGCGTCCAGTCCCCTGTGGATTGTGACCCATTGCCAAACTGATCCGATTTCCACCACTCCAGTCGAGTTCCCACCGAGAAGCATTTGTTGTGGCAGTAGAACAAATAGTTGGTCAAACCAAGTTCGTCGTTGGGGCCGAGGTTCAGGTAGTCACCCTGCAATCCCCAAGTGACCTTGTCAGTCAATCGAACTTCTGCGGTCGCAGTTTGCAATACGCCGCTTCCACGATAACCGGTATCGCCCAATGAAGCCGTCAGTCCCAGCGAAACTCGATCGGTCGGCTTAAAACGAACGCCGCTCAGGATATTGAATCCGTTGTCGGTTTGGTCAAAGCCCGTGTTCCAGCCCAGCGTCACACCGCCAATCGCGGTCACGCCTGGTCGAATCTCACGCTGGGCCAACAGACCAGTGTGTGAGAACGGTTCGGTATAGTAGCGGGCGTAGGTGCGGCTGTAAAAAAAGTTTTCGACTGACGGGATCGACTCAAAACCGATCGGCGACAGAAACTTTCCGATCTTGACGTTCGTATCCGAGTTGTCGTATTCGACGTAAGCCTGCGGCAATGCGAATCCAAACGATCCGTTGTCCCAGCTGTTGTCCCAGCCAGCGGGTGCACCGGTTGGTGAGTTGCCGATCGCCTGAATGTCCTGGGCATCAATTCCGTACAGTCCATCGATGCGGAAACCCAAATTCCGACCAGCGTTGGGATCAGCGGCTTGGTCGATGTAACCCCACAGCTGATGAAGGTTGCCTTCTCTCCGCCGATTGTTGAACGTGTTGGTGTTGCGATTGTGGTATCCGGACTGGTTAAAACCACCAATGGTCAACCCGTTCCGGGTTGTACCGAAAATCCGTTTGACTTCTCCCAGGTTGCATCGTCCATCATTCTGTTGGCAGTGCGACGAATAATCTTCGTTGATCGCATTGCTGTTTACAGACAGGGGTTTATTTTGCTCCAGCGGAGATTGATTGACGTTGGTCGGCGGATTTGGCACATCGTCTGTCAGTTTCTGCGTATCGGACAGCGATGCCTGGGCACCCGCTTGTTGTTG
>JAYVKA010000018.1:0-7681 GCA_043768885.1 Planctomycetota bacterium | reverse complement strand
CGTGTCCAGGGTCGCTGCATGAATCCCATCAGCCCGGATTCCGAAAGAGGCATGAATACGAGTTCCAGATGCCCCCACGTGCCCGAACCGATCTCCAGCGGAATCGACAGGTGGGTATCGGTTGTTTGCAACGATTCTTCGCCCCAGAATGCCACATGATTTCCCGTCTCGGCATCCAGCCTGTCATTGGTGCGGCGCAGACCGGCGGAAAGAAGCTGGTCATTTCGCGCGACCAGTGTGTCCAGCAAACATCGGGCTGACGTCATGTCGGAACGATTCAGGTGAATAGCGCAATCGATGGCGATCGCTTCGCACAGGCGACTTCGACCCAACATCGTGGCGCGGCGCTGGTCCGGTCCAAGGTTCATCGCAATTGCAATGGCGACGATGCTGGCGATCAGGCATACGATGCCAAAGGTTATCCGGCTTTTTGCGGTCAGGAACTTCATATCTGAAATCTGTGGTTGGAAATTGGCGGTTTCAGTCAGGTGCCTGGGCTGGTTGCTTGTTCAGCCTCTGCGACATCGGACCAGTCAAATGTTTTGGTGTAGTCGTCTTCACTCGACTCGGCCAACATGGTTGCCAGCGAATCGTCGTCTTCGTCGTCTTCGACCGGCAAGCGGCCAAGGATTGGCAGTGGATCAATCAGTCGCCAGGCCGGAATGTTGGCCATCAACGCTGTCAGAATCTGTCCGCCCCGAATCAGCCAGACGAGATAGCCCGCCGTGATCGAGGTGGTAAAGGCAACGGAACCGCCGGTGACAAAAATCGGCAGACTTGCGTTGCTTACCGCGTTATCCAGGAACCCGTCCAGCGATTGCCAGAAGGTTCCGTTTTGCGAAATGAAATCGAGGCTTCTCAACATCCCAAAGTCACCGGTTTGCAATTCCGCCGATTTTTTCATTCCCGCCCAATAGCGGTACCAGTAGCTGTCCTGCCCGTTGTCCTGGGTCCATTCCAGGTCAGGGCGAGTCCGGATTGATTCCATGCGGATTGCATTCTGCGCCGCCGGCCTTGCTCCGGCGCTTGGCTGCTGGTCGGCTTTGTTCGGAATCCTGTTCGACAGTCCGTGAGACTCGGGCAACGAACCGGGAATGACGGTGTCCGGCAGATTCTTGTTGTCATCCTTGTTGTCACTTGAAGTCCCACCTGAACCTCCGCCGCCGCCGCCCGTCGGGCTCACACCTGCAACCAAAATCGATACCGTCGCCAAATTGCTGTTGCCATCTCCGTCATTCGCCCGATAGGTGAACGAATCATTGCCGACAAAACCGCCGTTGGGCGTATAGGTAAAACTTCCGTTCGGCGAGGAAGTCAACGTTCCGCCGACTGGACCGGAAACGATCGTCACGGTCAGAACTGTCGAATAAACGTCAAAGTCATTGGCCAGCAATCCCGGACCAGACACAACAAGCGTGCTGCCAAATGTCGCACTGAATACATCGTTGACTGCAACGGGCAAGTCGTTCACTCCGTTTATGGTTACGATCATGGTTGCAAACGAGGTCGCTCCGAATTCATCCCTCAAGGTGTATACAAACGTGTCGGTCGCAATGTCACCCGGTTTCAGATTATCAAACTGGCCGTTGGGGTTGTAGGTAAAGGTTCCGTCACCATTGTTCGTGACCAGACCCCTGGTCAGGCTTGTGTTGATTCCAGCGACGGACAGCGTATCGTTGCTGTTCGGATCACTATCGTTTGCGAGCACGTTACCCGTCAGGAATGGAGTGTCTTCATTCGTGGTAAAACCAACACCGGAATCCGAATTGGCCGAGGGAGCAAGATTATTGACGGTCAGGGTCGTTGTCGTTGTATTCCGGTTGCCACCGGCGTCGGTGGTCTCCAACCCAATCGTAAATGTGCCCTGATTGGTGAGCCCTCGACTGACCAGTGTGGCCCACGGAACGGGAGGGTTCGAACCGATTACGTCTCCGAAAATCCCGTCGTTGTCGAGGTCCCAGCGGTAGGTCAGCGGACCACCTTCAGGATCGGTTGAACCGAGCCCGTTCAGAGTGACGCCACTTCCTTCGTTGATCACATACGGTCCGCCTGCATTGGCCACCGGATTCTCGTCCACGTTGGTGACAGAGACGGTTAGCGTTTCGTCATAAGTATTTCCTGACGAATCGGTGACCCGAATATTCACGCTGTAGATGCTCTGACGCTCGTAATCGATCATTCCGTCGGTAATGATCAACTCATTGCTTCCTGCTCCACCAATGGAGAACTTTGGACCATCCGAACCGGGCATGACCTGGAATGTAAACGTATCGGAAACATCCGGATCCGTTACGGTCAGAACGCCCAGAGAAAACCCGCCAGTCGTATTGGTGTTCTCCACGATTGCGAAACTGTTCGGGCCGAGGTCGGTCGGTGGCAGGTTGCTGGTTGGACTTGTCGCGATGAAATTGGCGCTGAATTCCGAAGTGTTTTGGGCCGAATCCGTTGCCGTGGCAGAGATCGAATATCCTGCGGGGACAACTGCCGCAAAGATGTTGCTGAATGCCGCGACCCCGGAAGCATTCGTTGTAACGTCCACAAAGCCAAGATATTTTTCGCCTTCACCGTTGCCCGATGGATCGCCCGTCGAACTGACAAAAAACTCCAGTCGGTACGTCGATAATGGCAGGCTGTTGAATGAACCGGATACAGTCAGGCTTGTTCCATTGGTGACCGCCGATCCGATTACCGGGTAGTTTTGCAAACCGTTTGGACCAATGTCCAAATCTCCAGGGTCGTTTGCCAAAACTCCATTCGCTCTCAGGTCGATCCCCATTTCTCCGTTAGTGAAGATCGAGTTGCCCAGAATGGCGTTGCCATTTCCCGCAGCAGTCAGAATGCGAACACCGTCTCCGCCATTATTTGCGATTCGATTTCCGGCTCCCGCGGTTGTCCCACCGATCCAGTTGTTCGCTGAGAATAAATCGACTGAAATACCGGCTTGCAGATTGCCTGCCGCGCCCAGGGCTGTGTTGAGTCCGACATAGTTCCCGATGATGACGTTGCCGAACGAACCCGCTCCTGACAGGCTGATCCCGTTGTCAATGTTGCCCGAGATGTAGTTGGCGGTTGCGGCAGTTGTCCCACCAATTGTGTTGGCCGATCCGGATTCGACCAGAATTCCATCACCGCTGTTCGCGACAATGGTCGTGCCGTCCGCCCCCAGTCCAATCCGGTTGCCGGTCACCACATTGTTGATGTTTTGCACTCCCGCTCCGGAACGGAACCAGATTCCGTCGCCATTGCCCGAAATGACGTTGTCGACCACCAGCGTGCCATCGCTGTTGTATAACTGAATACCGGCGGTGTCATTGGCGATTGCCTTCAGGCCAATGGAATCCGTACCGATGTAGTTGTTCTGAATCACGTTTCCGGTCAACAGCGACGTATTGAACAGAACGACGCCGCGCGACGCGTTGCCCGAAACCAGATTACGGTCAGCCAGATCAGGGCCACCGATTTGGTTGTTGTTGGATCGGACTTGTATTCCCGAGTCTCCGTTTCCCAAATCGACTGTCCCGGTAATGTCCGTGCCGATGAAGTTCCCCTGGACGGTGACACCGTGAACGTTGTAGTCGATCAGCACTCCCAAACCGCCAAAGCGGTTGATGGCGAGGCCCTTCAAAATTGAGCCGTTGGAGCCGGTATCGAAAGTCAGTCCCCGATTGCCATCGGATGCAGTATTCGTGAGTTCGATTCGGATGTTTGCGTTCTGGCCGATTGTCAAAGTGTTGACGCTGGCCCCAGGCTGGGAATAACCGTCGATAATGACCGTGTCACTGACCAACAGTTGCGGCAAAACGTTGTTGAGATTGATCCGGAACCAGCTATGGGCCGTGTAAGGATAGTCCGTATCGAAATCGGTGATCGAAGCATCGCTCAGAGTCGTGGTGACGGCTGCGGAAAACGTCACCGCAGTTCCATTGTTTCGATAGTAGTAATGTCCCGGATCGTTGTCCGGAATCGCAAACCGGATTTCGTCGGGACCACCCACGTTGGGTGAGCTGTTGGCTGCGAGAATCGCCTCACGCAGCGAGATTTTCCCGTCGGCTCCTCTGCTGCCGAGAAGTGCGGCGATCGATGTTGTGTTTCCGTCGTTAACGTCGTTGGTCGTATCGACGACAACAACATTCCCGGCCAGCACACCTGCCCAGTGCCAGTCCTGATGCACCGACAACCAGCTGGCGTTCATTACATCACCGACGACAAACTCCAAATTCCAGTTTCCGCTCAGCAGGCTGTTGCCGGTCAGGTCGTCGCTGGCCGCGACATCGGCGCGGGTCACATCGGCAAGCAACCGTAGCAGGTCCTGCCCCGACTCATCACCCGCCAGATCGCATCCGTAGAACAACAGATCGCCATCGGCAGTCAGTGCATTTCCCCAGGCCGAGAGATCATCCAGCCGCGACGAGAAATCGGCTGCATCCAGCCAGGCATTGCCAAGGTTGATTTGTCCAGCCGAGCCGTGCGAAAAGACATGTATCGAATCGAGTGACGAGTACCGTTGCAAGATCTCATTCACTTGAACTATGCCGTCGCTGGACTGGCTGATCGTAACCAGTTCAAACTGGCGGCCCTTGAAACTTGCGAGCAAATCTTCGATCAGCTGGTCGAGATTCTCAATGTTGTCATTGACCAGCACCAATTCGCGGACCAGTGGCTCATGCTGCTCCGTGGGCAGAGCTGTGATCGGCCCGGTCAACGGTTCGAGCAATTGTGCGTCAAAAGCTGTCAGGAAAACATCGGAATAGGGCTCGAACTGATCGGCGAAATGCGAATCGTGCGCTATATCCACCACAGTTGCGCCATCAACTCCCGCGTCGATGGGGCTCGCGCTATAGAGTATCCGCGGCTCCAGCACCGACAGGCGGGCAGGAGAACGGGCAGGCAACGATTCGTCCGCGAAATGCCCAAGGCATTCACGAATCATTCGCTTCAGACTGTTGAAATGGGGAATGGACATGGAATTCCGCTTGGGAAGGCAAGGAGCGCATAAACCTAGGACAACCCCTGACCATTTCCGCAGCATTCCCGCAAGAACGAACCGGCAAAAATTCAATGACCCGAACAAGCGTTACGACCCGCGCTTCCTGCACTGGTTACGGGGCTCCGCCTCGTAACCCACTGCATCTCAGGCTCCGCCTGCCGTTTCCCGGAATCCGGATTTTCCGGAGTTGCGACCTGTCGGATTGTGCCGATTTCAACAACTTCCGGATTGAAATCGAAAATTGGTTTGTTTGAGGCAGCAAATCGATCCAATCCCGGCAGGATTTCGGCGTTCGACTATACTCGGAGGGTCGCTTGCCACTTTTCGAATTGCCAAACTGCGAATTTCACATTCGGACAGTATTTGGCCTTTCCCT
Source organism: Planctomycetota bacterium (assembly GCA_043768885.1). Lineage (GTDB taxonomy): Bacteria > Planctomycetota > Planctomycetia > Pirellulales > Pirellulaceae > BJ22. Next base: position 2,318 of record JAYVKA010000018.1, on the reverse strand, counting down.
GCCCCAGAATCTGTGTCAATAAGTACCGGATTTCAATGGTTTTGGTGATTCGTTCCGCCCCCAATCCAAAACGAGGTTTCCCGTCCGGCAAGTTTGCGACAGAATGATTCGTCCGATTCTTTCCTCCACAATCCGAAGCGATTCCTGATTCAATCAGATATGCCCAACTCGAAAACAAAAATTTGCTGCATTGGTGCCGGTTACGTTGGTGGCCCGACAATGGCCATGATTGCCAACAAGTGTCCGGACATCGAAGTCCACGTGGTCGATATCAACCAGACCCGCATCGATGCGTGGAATTCAGACGTGTTGCCGATCTACGAACCTGGCCTTCAGGAAATCGTCGCCGAAGCCCGTGGCCGCAACCTGAAATTCTCGACCAACGTCGATCAGGCCATCCGCGATTCGAACATGATCTTCATCTCGGTCAACACGCCAACAAAAACATTTGGCGTCGGAGCGGGACGGGCTGCGAATCTGGAATTTATCGAAAAATGTGCCCGGCAAATCGCCGCTGCTTCCGACGGTCACAAGATCGTAGTCGAAAAATCGACGTTGCCCGTGCGGACTGCCGAAGCGGTCAAGCGAATTCTCACGAGCTCATCAAAAAACGGAGCGACTTTTGACGTCCTCAGCAATCCCGAGTTCCTCGCCGAAGGAACTGCGATCGAAGACCTGCTTCAACCCGACCGCGTGTTGATCGGCGGCGAGTCGGAGCCGGCGATCCAGAAGCTGGTCGATGTTTACGCCCGCTGGGTCGATCGCAAACAGATCCTGACGACCAATCTTTGGAGCAGTGAGCTTTCGAAGTTGACTGCGAATGCTTTTCTGGCCCAGCGCGTCTCGTCGATCAACGCCATCTCGGCGCTGTGCGAAGTCACCGGGGCCGACGTCGATGAAGTCGCGGCGGCAATCGGTACCGACTCACGGATCGGCCCCAAGTTTCTGAAAGCCTCTGTCGGCTTCGGCGGATCGTGTTTCCAGAAGGACATCCTCAACCTCGTCTATCTCTGCGAGCATTATGGCCTGAACGAAGTCGCCACCTACTGGGAGCAAGTCGTCAAAATGAACGACCACCAGAAAGGTCGCTTCTCCCGAAATATTGTCAAAACCATGTTCAACACCGTCTCAGGCAAGCGAATTGCCGTCTGGGGGTTTGCCTTCAAAAAAGACACCAACGACACCCGCGAGTCCGCCGCGATCCACGTTTGCCGTGACCTGCTCCGCGAGCAGGCGGTCATCAATATCTTTGACCCCAAGGTTTCCGACGAACAGATTCGCAACGATCTGCGCGAAGTCATGATTAACGGCAGTGGCGAACTGAGTGCCAATGACCGTCAGCTGATCGAGAAAAACGTACACGTCGCGTCGAGCAAACAATCCGCAGCCAGCGGTGCCCATGCGATCGCCGTTTTGACCGAGTGGGACGAGTTCAAAACCGCCGATTTCAAGACGATCTACGACTCGATGCAAAAACCGGCCTTCCTGTTCGACGGCCGAAACATTCTGAATCACGCCAAACTCGCCAAAATCGGCTTCGATGTCCACGCCATCGGCAAACGAATTGTTGCTGGCGAGACGACCTGATAATCTTGATTTGCCCAGGAGTTTGCCAAACGGGGAAATCGAATTGCCAAAAAAACACCCAACTTCCGGATTGGAACAGCTGGTTGATTCAGCTAGCCGCGAATGGATCGAGGCCCGTTCGTCCTGGATCGTTTCCAGTTTTGGTTTGGACCAGATTCAGCGATGCCCCGTCGCCTTGTCGGCCAATCAGTTCTTGCCGGATGATTTTGTTCCGGGTGAACAAGGCGCTCAAGAAGTACTGGAGCGACTTTGCAGGCACGCTGGCATAGAATCCCAGTCAGTCGAGTTGTCACTCCTGGACCCGAATGATCCGAGGTTTGATGGATCGGGACCGCTCCGGTTGCATGCCGAAATGAACGGCAAACATCTGGTCTGGATTAATGAAGCGGAACTGGAATGCCCGGAGTTGTTCGTTACTTCCGTTGCGCACGCGGTGGCAAGAATCAGGTTGTTGCAGAACCCGGCGGTTGCGACCGAAGACGATCTGGAGGTGCTGGCCGAGCTATCCACCGTTTTTCTGGGGTTCGGAGTTTTTGCCGCGAATCACTGTTGTTTTGACAAACAATACACTTTGGGCGAATGGTATTGGTCCAGTATCCAGAGACGCAGCCAGCTCACCATGCCAATGTACGGGTTTGCGTTGGCATGGTTTGGCGTAATTCGGGACGAACCAATACCGAATTGGTTGACAGCCTTGCGGCTGGATGTTCGTAATGCCTTCAAAAAAAGCG
>JAYVKA010000017.1:0-5586 GCA_043768885.1 Planctomycetota bacterium | reverse complement strand
CAGCGTGAGAAGCTGGCTGATCGCGTCATCGACACACTCTCGGAAATCGAAAGTCCCCAGGGATTCAAACCCTACATTCTGTATCTGAAGGGCCAGGCTTGCCGGTCAGCAGAACGTTACGAGCAGGCAGTCGATCTGTTGGAACAGTCTGCCCGGTTGGACCCTGAAAACATTCACACGCATCTCGGTTTGGCCTGGTGCTACAAGCGGACTCACGATTTGCCTCATGCAATCGAGTCGATGCAGTTGGCCGTTCAGGTTGACAACGAAAGTGCGATTTCGCACTACAACCTGGCGTGCTATCTGTCGCTGGGTGGCCGTTTGACAGAATCGGTCCGGCATCTTTCAATCGCCATCGAGTTGGACAGCAGCTTTCGGGACAAAGTTCTGGGCGAACACGATTTCGATGCGATTCGGCACACGCCCGAATTTCTGGCGGCTCTGACCGTCAATGTCTAATGGATAGAAAAGTAGCACGGCGGTCCTCCGCCGTGATTCCCGGTGGAGGACCACTGGGCGACTATGCGGCTGACGATTAGGGCCGAATTTGGGTAGACTGTTCGGTTCAATTGGACAGAACAGAAATCCGCCAGAGTAGTCGCCGAATGCATCCGGGCCACACCGCCGAAAAAAAGACACCGGACCAGGCCCGCGCGCATTCGCATTCGAATCCGGGGTCAGCAACAAATCGCCTGGAGATATTGCTGGCGCTGGTTTGTGGATTGACCATGGCGACCGGTTTGTTCGCTGAAACTGCGGTCGCGGACGGGTCATGGATTCCGGTTGTTTTCTACGTCATTGCAATTTTGGCGGGCGGGTTTTTCGCCATTCAGCATGCTCTTCACGAATTGCACCACGGCAAATTCGACATCGATTTTTTGATGATCGTTGCGGCAGTTGGGGCCGCGTCATTGGGGCACTGGTTCGAAGGTGCATTGTTACTGTTTCTGTTCAGCCTTGGCCATGCACTCGAACATTACGCGATGGGTCGGGCCCGGCGGGCGATTGAAGCACTGGCCGAACTTGCCCCGGAAACGGCGCGGGTCCGTCGAGGCGAGCAGGTTGAGGAAATTCCCGTTGAGCAATTGCAACGCGGTGATGTGGTCGTGATTCGCCCGAACGACAGAATCCCGGCTGACGGTTTCGTCATTCGTGGCGAAAGCAGTGTCGATCAATCGCCAATCACTGGCGAGAGTGTGCCAGTCGACAAACGGCCGGTCAACAATCCCGGTCGCGCGACGGCTCATCCGGAAAATGTGAATGCGTCCAGCCAGATTTTTGCCGGAACGATTAACCAGGCCGGATCGCTGGATGTGCAGGTGACCCGGCTGGCCAGCGAGACGACTCTGGCCCGGGTGGTTCAGATGGTGAACGAAGCCGAGGCCCAAAAATCTCCGACTCAACGATTTGCAGAGCGGTTTGAGCGGGTTTTTGTTCCCACCGTTTTGGCGTTCGTATTGATGCTGCTTTTCGCTTGGGTTGTGATCAATGAGCCCTTTTCGAAATCGTTCTATCGCGCAATGGCCGTATTGGTAGCCGCCAGTCCCTGTGCGCTGGCGATCTCGACACCCAGTGCTGTCTTGAGTGGCGTTGCCCGTGCGGCGCGCGGTGGCGTTTTGATCAAGGGCGGTGGTCCGCTGGAAAATCTCAGTCGTGTTCGCGCGATTGCGATGGACAAAACGGGAACTCTCACGGAAGGCAAACCGCGAGTGACTGACGTCGTGCCGGCTTCCGGAACGGACGAACGAATCTTGCTGGAGACTGCGGCATCGATTGAACAAATGAGCGATCACCCGTTGGCAGCTGCGGTTGTGAACGCGGCGCGAGAACGGTTGGGTGTCGTACGGTTTGACGAGGCGACTGATTTGCAAAACGTCGCTGGTCAGGGAATCCGCGGCAGCGTCAACGGAGCGCTGGTTGAGGTCGGCAAACAGGAATTGTTTTCCCATGGAATGACGGGTGAAATCGGTCAGATTGTTACGCGACTGCAATCAGCAGGTCGAACAACGATGATCGTTCGTCGTGACGACAAATTTCTGGGCGTAATCGGATTGATGGACACGCCCCGCGAGTCGGCTCGCCGGATGATTGCAAAAATGCACGAGATGGGAATCGCCCGGTTGATCATGATCTCGGGGGACAACCAACAAGTTGCCGACGCGGTGGCGCGCGATGTTGGTATCGACCAGGCGATGGGCAACTTGATGCCTGATGACAAAGTGGAAGCGATTCGCAATCTGCGCGAAGCTGGCGAAGTGGCGATGATCGGTGATGGGGTGAACGACGCCCCCGCGCTGGCTCATGCCACGGTCGGCATCGCGATGGGTGCGGCTGGTTCGGACGTCGCGCTGGAAACTGCCGATGTGGCTCTAATGTCGGACGATCTTTCGCTGATCCCGTTTGTGTTTGGGCTGAGTCGGCAAACCTCGCGCATCATCCGCCAGAATATTTGGATCTCGCTGGGGATGGTCGCCGTGCTGGTCCCATCCACATTGTTTGGTTTGGGAATGGGTGCAGCCGTCTTTTTGCATGAGGGTTCGACGATTGTCGTTGTGCTGAACGCCCTGCGGCTGCTTGGATGGCGGGTCAAAGAGTGACCGTTAAAGCATAAACCGGGCCGTTTTCAGGTTTTGAAAGTCACAGCGGCAGATCGACCGGCATTGCTTATACTGGAAGGGTCCGCCAAAAGACTTCCCGCGTGGGAAATCATTCGTGACGGCGGGCCGGAAACGCTGACCAAGTCTGATAACTGGGGGTCCAGTCCATGCAGATGCCAACAGCCTTGCTGGCATTTTTCTTGTCCGTTCTCGCAATTCCTGCGGCTCTATTAAGTGCCCAGGAGAATGTCGAGGCCCAGGCTCAAAAACCGGAAGCCGTGTCTTTCCATCGGGATATCCGCCCGATCTTCCAGGCCCACTGTTTCGGTTGCCACCAGGGAGCCCGCAGTGATGGCAAATTCATGATGACAGATTTTGTGGCGCTGGTCGCTGGTGGCGAGAGCGGCCAGCCGGCAATCGTCGCAGGGGACGCTGCTGCGAGTTATCTGATCGAAATGATTTTGCCTGATGAAGACGGCAAGGCTGAGATGCCGGTCGATGCCGATTCACTGACGCTCGATCAGATCCAGCTGGTAACGGACTGGATCCACCAGGGGGCGATCAATGACAGTCCACAACAGGCCGCGCTGTGGAGCCAGGACAACCCGCCGGTTTATACGCACGGACCGGTGGTTACATCGCTGGACGTTTCGTCCGATGGAAAACTGTTGGCCGTAAGCGGTTTGTACGAAGTCGTCCTGGTCGACACGACGACAGACAAAATCGCCCGACGATTGATCGGTCAATCGCCGCGCGTCGAATCGGTCAGTTTCTCGCCCAATGGAAAACGACTGGCTGTTGCCGGAGGCAAGCCCGGCGAGTTTGGCGAAATTCAGATTTGGACCGTCGACAATGGTTCGCTGGAACTTTCGAAGTCGATCACTTATGACACGCTGACCGGATTGAGTTGGTCTCCGGACGGAAAGCAGATTGCCTTTAGTTGCACCGACAATTCCGTTCGTGCAATCAACAGCGAAACAGGCGAACAGGTTTTGTTCCAAAAGGCGTCGGAGGACTGGGTTCGCGACACGGTCTTTACGGTCGATGGCCAGAATCTGGTTTCCGTTGGCCGCGACATGACTTGCAAGCTGACCGAAGTCGTCACCGAACGGTTCGTCGACAACATTACATCGATCACACCGGGGGTTCTCAAGGGCGGAATTGCGAAAGTTGCCCGGCATCCAACGCGCGACGAATTCCTGGTTGCCAGCGCCGACGGAATTCCCAAAATCTATCGCGTATTTCGCGAAACCAAACGTGTCATCGGTGACGACGCAAACCTGATTCGAAAGTATCCAGCGATGCCAGGCCGTTTGCAATCGGTTGCAGTCTCGCCGGACGGAAAACGGTTTGCAGCGGCCAGCAGCCTGGACGGTCAGGGGCAGATCGATGTTTACTCATACGAGTTTGACTCGACCAAACCGGACGACGTGAAGGCGATTGACTCCAAAGTTGCCGACCAAAGAAATGGTGACGAGAAAAAACGGCTGGAAGATTATTTGACTTCAGACATCAAGCTTGTTTCACGAATTCCACTGGACGGCGTTGGGCTGTATAGCGTTTGTTTTTCGGGGGACGGCAGCGAGCTGTTCGCGGCGGGGACTGGCGGACTGGTTCGAAGGATTGATGTCGAAACTGGTTCAATCAAGACCGCCCTTTCACCGTTTGAAATTCAGGTTGCCCAGTCCGAACTGTCGGGGAACAAAGTCTGGTTGGCAAAAGATCATGTCGCACCACGAGCTGCCCCGGGCCCGATGGAAACATCCCTGGGCGAAATTGTCCGGCTGGCAGTCAGCCCGCAATCGATCGAATTGAACGGTCCCAATGATTATTCCCAATTGATGGTGACCGCATGGAACAAGGAGGGCCTGGCGACCGACGTTACGAATCAGGCCGTGTTTGAAACGGGCGAAGGCCCGGTGGTGGTGGACCAGGCCGGGATTGTTTATCCGGTTTCGGAAGGCAAGGCGGAAATCGCAGTCACTTGCGGCGGTCAATCGGTCACGCTGAATGTTGCGACGACGTCGGCAACGACCAGTCCAGTTTCATTTATTCGCGATGTGAATCCGCTGTTGGGCCGGCTGGGATGCAATGCGGGAACGTGTCACGGTTCCCAAAACGGCCAGCGGGGATTCAAGCTTTCGCTGCGAGGATACGATCCGCTGTTTGATGTGCGGGCGTTGACCGACGAGCTTTCGTCGCGGCGAGTCAGTATTGCCGCACCGGAGCAGAGTTTGATGTTGCTCAAATCGACTGGCGAGGTCGCCCACAAGGGTGGCCAGGTGATACAGCCAGGTGACAAATACTACACACTGATTCGAAACTGGATCGCCGATGGTGCGGTCCTGGATACGGAAGTGCCGCGTGTTGCCTCGATCAGTCTTGCTCCGTCCGCTCCAGTTCTTCAGCGGGCGGGCGATGAGCAGCAATTGCGGGTCGTTGCAACATACACCGATGGCAGTCAGCGTGATGTGACTCGTGAAGCATTCATTGATTGTTCGAACACCGAAGTCGCTTCGATTGGAGCGGGTGTGAAAGTCCGGGCTGTTCGACGGGGAGAAACAGCTTTGCTGGCCCGCTACGAAGGAGCCTTTGCGGCGGCACCGCTGGCCGTCATGGGGGACCGGACCGGATTTGAATGGACCCAGCCGACAGCTTTCAACCGCATTGACGAACTGGTTGCCGAAAAATGGGAACGGATGAAGATCGTGCCGTCGGAATTGTCGGACGATGCTGCGTTTTTGCGACGCATCACGCTGGACTTGACCGGATTGCCGCCGACGCCAGAAAAGGTCCGTGAGTTTCTGGCGGACGACCGGCCGACGCAAATCAAACGGACAGAGTTGATTGATTCACTGATTGGAAACGAAGATTTTGTCGATCACTGGACCAACAAGTGGTCGGATTTGCTTCAGGTCAACCGAAAGTTTCTGGGCGTTGAAGGAGCGAAGGCGTTCCACGACTGGATTCGAAAACAGGTCGCGGAAAA
>JAYVKA010000016.1:0-6517 GCA_043768885.1 Planctomycetota bacterium | reverse complement strand
ATGCCCTGATCGGCACAAAATGCCCGGGTGATTGCACGTTGAATCAGCGTCTTGTCAAAACTGACAGTTCGGCCGTCACGTTTACGAACTTCCGTATCGGTTTCCATGCTCTTTAACATTCCATCGCGCTCCATGAGTTTCTCCAGATTTCGGTCTTGGTCACGTTGGGACCACGTTGCGGAGTATGGGGAATTGAGTGACACGTCAGGTCACTTTCATTCCTCGAACCTGGAGGCGGCGTCGATTGCAGGAAGAAACGGGGTCAATGATGTAACCGTCAGCTTCCTTGCTTTCTCGCAGCCTCCATTAACACCGATTTCGTGGTGGTTTTTTCGTCGTATGTTGCAACGAAGTCTTCCTGGCCACCAAGCCTCTTTTGGTGAATTCACGTCGTGTGAAAAACCACATTCGGCGGGGCTTTTTGGCCAGCCCTTTCACCCCTGCATCCAGGGCCAAACTGCAAGCATTTTTCGGCGTTTTGGTCGCCAAGTCGAGCTGTGTCAGTTTTACCCGGTTTTTGGGTAGGGAGGACAATATATCGTTGCCTATCGGCTTGTCAACACAAAATGTTGTGTCAGCAAGTGGTGCTAGCACCCCCGGAAAAACCCGGTTTCCGGAAAAAAATCGCATGGAATTGGGCAAATCTTCATTCGAAAATTTTCCACAAAAAAACCTGGATAATGTGGTCGCCCGCTGGCGTCAATGTTCACTGTTTTTGTGGAAGCGAGATATGGGCTGGATTTTGCCGGTCAATCATGGAAAATCCAACGGTTCAAAAACTTTTCGGAGCACGGATTGGTGGATTCAGGACTTCTTTTCAAACGACTCTCTCCGCCTGAAATATCCGGGTGTGAATCGAAAGTCATTTCGACCATTCAGACTACTTCCCGGAATCTTGCTATGCCCAATTTTCGCCAATTGGGGCCCGATGACCTGACAGCAGCTTTTGATGCGATCGATCAGTGGTTTCTAAATGGGGCCATGAGAAAAGCGGCAATTCAGCCGTCTGTAACCCTTGATTTTCGCCTTGCGAAACGAATGACACATACTGGGGGCACCACGGCGTTTCGCAAACGAAACGGCAAGCGGTTTTTCGAAATCTCAATCGCTCCGCGTGTGATTCACGAGACCTTTCAGGCGGTCGATAAAGCACTGGTGTGCGGCCTGGAATGCGAGGACATGCGAATGGCTCTGGTTCGAATCATGCAGCATGAAATGATCCATCTGGCCGAATTCCTGTGTTGGGGGGATTCCAGTTGCAATGCCAACCGGTTCCGGGAAATCGTACTTGGCTTGTTCGGACATACAGAATCCAGGCACCGAATGCTGACACCGGCAGAACGATCCCGATTAACCCATCAGTTAGGGCCCGGAGACCGGGTAGTCTTCAGTTTCGAGGGAAAGCAAATGAAGGGAGTCGTCAACCGAATAAACAAACGGGCAACCGTGTTGGTGCCAAGTTCCAATGGTCGTCGTTATAGCGATGGCGGGGTTTATGTTCGCTACTACGTCCCGTTGAATCAACTGAATCGCGAGTAAGTCCGAATCCCAAGACGCGCAGTTAGGTTGGTTTCCCCAAGTTGCACCGATGCCCCGGCGCAAAAAAACGGTCTGTCACTTTGCAGCAACAGACCGCCAATAGTCCAATTCGATTTTTTTCAAACTTAGGTCGATGGCGTTGGAGGTGTGGGAGTTGTGTTTCTCGAAAAATCAACGTTGTCAAACAACTCCGTCAATACCCAGCCCAGGATTGCAGCACGACCAAGTCCTGCAAGCCCACCAAGGCCTCCGAAACCGCCTCCGCCGCCACTGTATCCGCCGAAATTGCCAACCGACCCGCCATATCCACCTTGTGCGATGCCGTACCCAATTTCGTCACCGACGTATGTGTTTGGGATCGTCTCAGGTAAAGGTATAGTCGCTGGGTCGTTCACTTCAATCGAGTCGTAGGCCACAACATAATCGTCCGGATTAACCAGAGTCACGTCCAGAGTTTCCTGAAAAACAACTCTTGGTGAGACCGGCGATACGACAAAAATTTCTTCCTGTTCGTTTTTTGAATCCGGATTGGAGTCAGTGGACACGAACACATATTTGTCCGGACTTTCATTGAATTCTTCATTGGCGGAAAGTACTGGTTGCGTGATTCCAGCTTCGAATCCAAAAGCAGCAAAGCCTTTGTTGGCAGTGCCGACAAATTCGTATATGCCTGGATCAACACCTTCGAACGTGAATACACCATTTTCGCCAGTGATTGCTTTCTTGACCACGGCCTGATTCTTGATCAGAAAAACTTCACCGTTTTCAACGGTGCCGTAAAGGCTATTCAGCGTGCCATTGAGTTTCCCGTTGATAATCTCAACGTGGTTTCCGCCCGGGGGAGGGATGAATCCAGGTATCTCGTCGATGATGATTTCCTTCGGCAGACGTGCACCAACGATTTCAATTACCCGTTCGTATTTGGGGCTGACCGTTCCGATTTCCATCAAGTTGTTTGTCGCAACGTTCGGGTCGGCAGTCACGCGAACTCCAAACGCGGCGAAACCGCTGCTGCCAGAGGCAACAAACGAGTAAATACCGGGTGCCAAACCAACGGCTTCAAATGAACCGTCTGGCCGCGAATAGGATTGAGAAGCGATCGAGCCATGCTGCATAAACGAGACTCTCATTTCGCTCAAACCGGTGACTTCACCAGTATCTTGAAGTTTTGCAACACGTCCACGAACAACTCCATCAGCATCGATCGCAACCGAGTGATGCCGGAACGATGAATCTGGAGCCTCGGCGTTGGATGCGCGGAGAGCCGCTACGTTTTCCGAAACAAAAGAAGTACTGTCATTGTTGCTCAGGGCCGACAATGCCGCAGTTGCAAGCAACGGAAGGGCCATCACAGATAACGCAATTCGGATCACAGACCAAAGGTCTTTCATGGCAATGTAGTGGGTTCAAAGTAAGTAGGTCGGGGAAGATTTGATGCGGACTCAGCATCGCTCGCATTCCGCATTGGTTAATGATGATCGATTGGAAATCAAAGTCAAGGTGGAAATTAGGGGGTTGAGGGTAAAAGCAGGAATGGAGAAACGCCTGTTTGACCCGGTTTTTCTTGCGAAACGGCCAATTTCAACGGGTTCTTGACATTCGATTCTCGTCAGTTCTCAAATTCGTTCGAAGCAAATGTGTGCCAGAAACCGGTTGTTCGCACCCAAAAATGACACCAAGAGGCCAAATACAAGTGAATTTCACCCTGTTTCGTCGCTATTCCGGGTTTTGCCGACAATCTCCGATTTTTTTCTGGCAGTGATTACTCCCAGTTCCGGGCTGGATGCCGAGCCAAATCGTTGGACTGGTATCCGCCCGGCGCGCGCCGCCAGATAACCGGCTTGTACAGCCATCGCCATCGCCCGACTCATGGATATTACATCGTCGGCACGCGCGATCGCAGAATTCAACAAAACAGCATCTGCTCCGCATTCCATAGCCAATGCCGCGTCACTGGCCGTACCGATTCCGGCGTCAACAATGATCGGAAATGCCGGGTCTGCGGTTTTTAGGTCGTTGACAATGATCTCAAGATTCACACGGTTCAACAGCCCCAAGCCAGACCCAATTGGGCTTCCCGCCGGCATGACACTGGAAGCTCCAGCCTTTTGCAAATACCTCGCAAGAACCGGGTCGTCGCTGGTGTAAACCAGTACTTCAAAGCCGTCTGAAACCAGTATTTCTGTTGCTCGAAGTGTCTCGATGGGATCGGGCAACAAAGAGTGGCTATCGCCCAAAACCTCCAACTTTACCCAGTTCGCCGATTCTGGCTGCATTGACCGCATAATTTCGCGGCCCATTTTTGCACAACGAACTGCCGAGACAGCGTCGTAACACCCAGAAGTATTTGGCAGTAACCGAAACCGCTGCAAGTCGATGAAATCCAGGATGTTTTTGCCGTCGCTATCATGCTGCCGATCCCGCCGAATGGCAATGGTCACAACGTCGGAGCCACTTGCGATCAAAGCCTGCCGCATGATTTCAAAGCTGGCAAACCTGCCAGTTCCAACCAGCAAGCGACTGTTGATCAACTGTTGGCCGATTTTTAGCGGCGGAATCGCATTTTCAATTACAGGCTCGTTCAAGGGGTTGAACCCGAGGGATACGGACATCGGCTTAGCCACCTCCGACCAAGGTAACAATCTCGAGTCGATCCCCATCTTCGATCAAGCACTTGTCCAAGCCATTCCGGGAAACGATTTCAAGATTTTTTTCGACGGCGACAGGACGTTGTTCCAACCCCAATTCGCCAAGGAGTTGAGATACGGTAGTCCCTGACTCAACGGTACGTTGGATGTCGTTTACCGTAATTTTGATTTTCATTTCAATCAAACTTCTGACCAGGACCGGATGTTGACGAACGGGTGCGATTGTCCGGGAATAACGCTTTGCCGAGTTCGCCATGCCTCAAAAAAAAGGCGCCCCAAACGGGACGCCAGATTTTTCGGCTACAAATATTCTGTCGTTCAACCAGCGGATCGGCAAATCAGTTCAACTTGCCCGAAACCGATGGAACAACCGAGACCTGTACACCTATTTTTTTTCCTTGATCTTGCAGCACAGGTCCGAGCCCTTGTGCAGTCCGCATTTTTCGCATTCTTCGCAGGCGTCCTTACAGCAGGCGGCGCTATCTTTCACATGACCACAGTCCTTGCAGTACATCACACCTTCTTTGGACGACATGCCTTCGGCACAGCAAAGCATTGACCCCTTTTGGAATCCGCACTTGTCACATTTCTCGGTGCCTTCCTTGCAGCAGTTTTCACCGCCGGCTTCATTTCCACACTTGCCGCACACATCCGTATTGAGTGAAACAGATGTTGTCGAAGCGGTGTTTGCAGATCCACTGGTTACCGGCGGAGTTGTTCCCGTGGTCGGTTTGTCAGGGTTACAGCCGACGCTCAACAACATGGCGATTGCGAGCCCACAACAAAGGCAAAGCATTTTCTTCATTTTTTTCTCCAGATTCGAACAGTACCCGTTGGCGGTTTGCCAATTCGGGAAATTCTATCAGATCGGAATTCAAAATGTGCTGAAGCAACAAATATCGCCCGCAAGAAAGAACACCAGCGAATTCAAAAATCGCACGCTGGACAACTGTTTCCGGAGGGCCATCCGCCAAATCAACCGTTTTCTGCCATGTCGCGGGCATGGTAACTGCTGCGTACGAAAGGACCGCTCGCCACTTTACGAAAACCCATTGCCCTGGCCAGTTTCCCCAATTCCGCAAACTCATCAGGCGGAACGTAACGTACGACCGGCAAGTAACGATCCTGGGCAGGCTGCAAATATTGGCCCAGGGTCAGGAAATCACAATCAACATCGAGCAAATCGGCCAGGACTTCGAGCACTTCTTCTTGCGTTTCACCCAGCCCCAACATCAAACCGCTTTTGGTTTTGATCTGCGGTTTCAGCTCCTTGACGCGTCGCAACAATCCAAGCGTCCAAAGATAATCCGATTTCGGTCCACGCACCCGGCGGTAAAGCCTGGGTACAGTCTCTGTGTTGTGATTGAATACTTCCGGTGCAGCTTCCACAACCCGTTCCAGCGCGACCTTGTTGTGAACAAAATCCGGAGTCAAGACTTCAACTGTCGCTCCGGTTTTCTTGCGGACTTCCAAAATGCAACGGTAGTAATGCTCGGCTCCGCCATCGGGCAAATCGTCTCGCGTAACCGAAGTGATCACAACGTGTTTCAGTCCCAATCGGTGGGCTGCCTCGGCCAGGCGTTGCGGCTCGTCATCCTCCAGTGGTCCCGGCCGGCCGCGGCTTACCGCACAAAACCCGCACGGCCTGGTGCAGACGTTCCCCAAAATCATAAAGGTCGCGGTCTGCTGCGAATAACACTCCATTCGATTTGGACAGCGGGCATTCTCGCAAACGGTTTCCAGCCGCAACTCATCCAGCAGATCAGCCGTAAAATGGCTGCCATTCCCTTTGGGGATGTCGCGTCTCAACCAGGCTGGCAATCGACGCCGCCCGTTTTCGTCGATCGCGACTGCGCCCGACGAACCGCAGCTGCCGCCGGTGGCTTCGGAACTGCATGAACTCGCAGGGGAAACGATAGGGAGATTTGTCACTTGTCGAAATATCCGGGGTTTTTGAGAGAGCTGTTCCGTCTTGTCGAAGCAGGCAAATTATCCTGTTCCGGGGCCGACCGTCAAACGGCCTTTCGTCCCGCGAACCCGAAACGGTCTTGTCATCCGGGCCTTTGACCGTATTTCCGCCGTCTGTTCAACTTGTTGGCCATGGCAAAGAGCAAAAAGAAAAAACCTGGTGAAGTGGCAAAAGCGACCGGTCCTACCGACCAGACCCGCCATATTTCCGAAAACCGGAAAGCCAGTTTCAAATTCGAGATTCTCGAGCAAATCGAGTGCGGGATCGTGCTGTTGGGTAGCGAAGTCAAGAGTCTGCGCGAAAACCGGATTTCGCTGGACGAAGCCTACGTTCGCGTCCGTGACGGTGAATTGTGGCTGGT
>JAYVKA010000015.1:0-2579 GCA_043768885.1 Planctomycetota bacterium | reverse complement strand
TCCGCCCGCAAACGAGCTGGTGTCAATACGGCCGCGCCCCGAAAAGGGAGCGTGGTTTTGCAATTGCCCTGTACCATTCGTGAATTTTCCGAAGCCGCCGGGGTTCCTGCCGTACAAGCGATTTTGACGCTGCAGCGGCTGGGCAGTGACTCCACCAAAACGATCAATTCGCGTTTGGAAGACGACATGGTCGAATTGCTGATTGAAGAATTAGGAGTTGATGTCGAGATTCGTGAAGCCGAATCGATCGAAGATTCCATGCTGGCAGAATTTGGTTCGCTGGAAGATGAACCTGAATTGCTCGAGCCGCGGGCTCCCATCGTGACTTTTCTCGGCCACGTCGACCACGGCAAAACATCGCTGCTCGATTCACTGATCGGAATTAATGTCGTCTCAGGGGAAGCGGGCGGAATTACCCAGCACATTCGAGCCTATGAAATTTTCAAAGGTGACAAGAAAATCGCTTTCGTGGACACTCCCGGCCACGAAGCATTCACCGAAATGCGAGCGCGCGGTGCCAACGTCACCGATATTGCGGTGCTTGTAATCGCCGCTGATGACGGAATCATGCCACAAACCGAAGAAGCCATCAGCCACGCCCGGGCGGCCGGCGTGCCGATTATTGTGGCGTTGAACAAGATCGATTTGCCAGGAGTGACCGCCGACAAGACGTTGCAGGATCTGGCCACGCATGACTTGCTGCCCAGTGAATGGGGCGGAGAAATCGAAGTCGTCCGAACCAGTGCGACCACCGGTTTGGGAATGGATGAGTTGCTGGAAACCATTCTGTTCACCGCTGAAATTCACAACTACAAAGCCAACCCGAATCGCCCTGCTTTCGGCACCTGTATCGAAGCCGAACAACAGTCCGATCGTGGCGTTGTGGCCAAACTGATGGTCCAGGGGGGAACGTTGCGTGTCGGCGATACGATCGTTTGCGGTTCATCTTTCGGTCGCGTAAAAGCCATTCATGACACGCTGCACCCGGCGCGGAAAAAAGAGTCGGCTGAGCCTTCGACGCCGGTCAATATCACGGGCTTCGATGTGGCCCCCGGAGCAGGCGAAAAATTCTATGTCGTCGATGATATTGCGAAAGCCCGTGAACTGGCCGCGGATCGAAAATTCAAAGGCACAGTGGAACGGGTCGGCGGTCGATCAACCAAAACTTCGCTGCAGGATTTCCAGTCTTTGCTCGAAACCGGCGATTTGGCTGGACGAAGTGGCGATATGGTGACTCTGAATTTGATCATTCGCGCGGACGTTCGGGGATCGCTCGAAGCGATTCAAAAAGAACTCGGAAAAATTTCGCACCCGGAAGTCCAAATCAAAATCCTGCAAGCACTACCGGGCGGTATCTCCGTCGCGGACGTGCGACTGGCAGATGCGTCCAACGCCGTAATCGTCGGCTTCAACGTGGTGGCGGATGAAGCCGCGCGGTCACTGGCCGATGAACTCAAAGTCGAGATTCGTCGTTATGACGTGATTTACAAAATCACTGACGATTTGCGCGCCACCCTCGAAGGCCGTCTCAAACCCGAAGAACAAATTGTCGAATTGGGCATGGCGATGGTTCTCAAAGTCTTCAATGTCAGCCGGACGGGTAATATCGCGGGCTGTCGCGTGATGCGTGGCAATATCGAACGAGATTGCCGCTTGCGAGTCGTTCGCGAAAGTCGCGTCATTGGGGATTACGCTATCGATTCGCTGAAACGCGAAAAGGACGACGCTAAAGAGGTCCAGCGGGGCATGGAATGCGGAATCAAGTTGGCTGGTTTTAACGACGTTAAAGAAGGGGATACGCTGGAAGCCTACAAAATTGAAGAGGTGGCCCGGACCCTAAGTTAGTAGTATTGTAACCATCGCGATCCGATCATCTTCGAGAATGGTCGGCGCGAATGGTTACCACCATGCCTTGTTCGATCGCGACAGAAGAACAGAGAATCGGCGCCAAGCTGGTAATTTTTGGGTTCTTCCAACGCAACCCGCCTGCCAGCTGCCGTTTTGACTGCCTTTTTCCCCCGTTTTGACAACCACTCACATACACCACGCTCCCTGGCCGCTCACTTTAACCGCTCACCCCAAAGCTCCGAATCAAATGAGTTCACGTCGTGTCCTGAAAGCTGCCCAAGCCATTCGAGAGGTCGTCAGCATGGCGATCATTACGGACATTAAAGACCCCCGCGTCAGTGATGTTACCGTGACTTTTGTCGAAGTTGCTGCCGATATGCGAAACGCAAAAGTTCACGTTTCAATTATGGGAGACGAAAAAAAACAAAGCCTGTGTCTGCGTGGCCTGCAAAATTCTGTCGGTTTTTTACAATCCAAGATCGGCAAACGAGTCGAAACACGCTACACACCCCGGATCCAGTTCGAACTGGATAAAGGCCTGCAACACTCCATGATCGTGACGAAAATTTTGGAGGAAGTCTTGCCCAAACCCAGCCCTCAACCAGAATGGGATGAATCCGAGGACCAATAACTGTTTCGCCCCAGGAGCCGCCGATCCTCTCCATCAAACCACCACGACTGCCAATTGCTGTTCGTTTTCGCCGCCGATCAATTTCACCCCCCGTTTTTAG
>JAYVKA010000014.1:0-5663 GCA_043768885.1 Planctomycetota bacterium | reverse complement strand
CAAGGAATCGACCGATGATCGGGCGATCACCTATGGGCAGATCGCCGAGCTTGCACTCAGTCCTTTTGGGGCCGCCCCCGCAGATGTTGCCGGTTTGTTGAATTTGCTGGTTGGTTCCGATCCAGATCGTGAAAAAATCATGGACTGGGAAAAGGAATTCCTGGACGAACTCGAATCCCGGCTTCAATCCATTCCAGCTTCCGATGGAACCATGCGACGGGCCCTGCGATTGGCAGATCTGGCCGCACAACTGGAAAGGAGCTCTGAAATTGGAGATTCGGGATCATCCATTCGGTTCGAGTTGGCTGGTTTGAATCAAACGAAACTGGGGGGCAATGGCCCGGCCGGCTTGTTGCTCGGCTGGTGGGCCCAGCTGGTCTATCAGGAACCACCGCCTGTCGCAAAAGCGATCGCCGTTACCGCGTTGTTGCATCAGTTTTCACTTCAGTATCTTCCCGAAACTCTCTCGAATCAGTGGCGTCAGCAATTGATTGCACGGGTCATCCAGGCAGATTCCGCTAGTACTTTGAAATTCGGTGAAGAACTTCGAAATGCAATTCTCCAGTCCGGCGAATCCGAAATTGGAATGTGGATTCAACTATGGCGACAGTTGAAATCAGCACCATGTCGTGACTTGATCGGCAAACTCGTTTTGCAACGTACCCATGGCGACCAACCGACCGGGCCTGTCGGTTCGATCGAGTCGGAAATGCATGCTTTATCAAACGAGATAATTCAAAGACGTTTTGCCGGGATTCTTCAGTTGAATATTGTGGCAGACCGATCGTTGGAGTTGGCCCGGATGCTCCAACTAAATCCTGCCGAGGAGCCAATTTCGATTGCCCTTACCGCCCAGGCCGTTAACGATGCACTCCAGGTAATACTTCAACTGGACAATTCCAGGGGAGAACAGCCGTTTCAGGAAAAGCTCCCTTCGATCTGGCGTTTCGATCCGAGTACCGCTGAACCGATGATGGTCGAACCGGAGTTGAACCGAATTGCACCGCAAGCGACGCCGGCAAACTTTCGGACTTTTGATGAAGCAATGGCGGAAATAAACCTTGCCGGCAAGAATCCTGAACGGGGTGGTTACCGAAGACTTGCCCTGGAAGAACTGCAGCGCGTTGCGCCCAGAATGGACGATATCCCGGCCAAAGCCGCCTCGGAATTGGCCACCTGGTTTTTGCAGGAAATGCCGGTTGAGGAATGGCTGGCCGTTGAGAAATCGCTCCCCGCGTTTCGTTTTTGGCCAACTCTCGGATTGGCCTTGTCAGACAGAATCGCATCCTTGCCAATCAATATTGACCAGGCGATTTCGATTGCCCAGTTAATTGCCGATCCGAAATTTCGGCTGGAAAAGTCTGGTGACTGGCGGAATAAATGCAGTCGGGCGATTGCCGAGAATGTGGTTCAGATTCTGGAAAGTCGCCTGCTGTCGATGGATTCGAAAAACTCTGAACGATGGCAGAGAACCAGATTCGCGTTGGCCCGGATTTACACTGCGCGCTGTCAAATCCTCGGACATGCCCAAGTGGATTCAGACAGCCAGCCAATGCCTTCGATTCAGGCGGTTCGATTGGCCTGGCCCGGCCACGCTGTAAAAAGCCTGGATGACCCGGAACTTCAAAGCGCTCTGGGGATTGCTGATGGCAATGAACTGGAAATCACGGTTCAGGCTGCGGCAATCTCAGCCGGAAAGATCGGCGAAGACTTGAAAGTTCTGCTGCCTTCAGAAGAACGATGGAACGGGTTTTCAGCGGGCGACCGCCTGGCGAACGGAGCGCCGGCAAGGCTTGGAAATCAGCTCCTGGCGATAGAATCGGAGTTGCTTCAATACCTCACACTGATTCGCAAAAACCAGGTGAACCGTTTGACTGCGGAGTTGCCATGACATCGACGACCTGTTCGCATATAGGAAGAACTGTTTTTGCTCTCGCAACCGGATTCTCGGGTTTTGTTGCCATGTTATTCGGCGCGTGGGCAGAACTGCCTTTAACGGCCGATACCGTTTGGACGAACGACGATACCGCACCCATTCACGGCCGGATCGTTCAGATCACGACTGACTCGATTGTCTTCGAATCAGTCGAAAAACCCGGGACGAGCGAAACGATTCTTCGATCCGCGATTCGAACATGGCATCGTTCGATTGATCCTGATCGGCTGGAATCGCTTCACCCCGAATCGCCCGGGAGCTATTTGGAATATGCTGAAGAGCTGGCTGGCCTTCGTTTTGATGCTGCGTCGATGAAATTATCCCGGCAGCTGGCGATCATTGCCCTGCATCTGGATATTGAGAAATACGGAATCGGGGACGCTTCTTTTACCGTTGCAATTCGATCGCTGACGCTGCTTCTGGAAATTGGCAAAGACGACGCGGAAAAACAGAGACTTGTTCGACTGGGAATCGCAAGCGGATTGGTGAACCACGCCATCGATGCCGGGCCCCACGAGAACGATTCTGGGCCGGGTCCATCTGTGCCGGACCAGGGAGAGGCACGATTTCTGTTGGAGCATCTGCGCAACATTCGTCGGGGAGAATTCCAGTCCGCCGCCAATGAACAGGCGATGGCACGATTGTCCAGCGCCACAGTGGATTGGCAATTCCTGATGACGTCCAGCGAGTTGCAAGATTGCGAGTCGGCAACAAACTTGTCAGCTGCGCAAATGCTTCGGCTGGTTCGCCTCGAAAATTCCATCGCCGAATACTTGGAATCGGGACGCCAGCCCGACATTGACCAAGGGTGGGCGACCTCTTCGCGACTGCCAGCGATTTCAGTTCCGGATACAATCACCACGCGCAACGTGACCGAATTCGATCCCCTTCAATGTCTGTGGCGGAATGGCAAGTGGGTGACAAGCGACCAGTAGAAAAACAGGCAGGCGACTTTTGTCGGCCTGCCTGTTCGCAGATTTCAATAATATTTCGGCGCGGAACTGGTCTTCCGGTTACTCGCTGGCGAATTCCGGTTTTTGGCTGGTCTTCTTCACGCGATCGTACTCGGTTCCGACCAGTTCAATGATGGCCTGTTTGCCGGCGTCACCCAAACGAACATTGGCCATATGAAGGATGCGTGTATAGCCCCCATTGCGATCGGCCATTTCCGGAGCGATCTCGTTGAACAAAATCCGGACAGCCTCGTTGTCACGCAACATCGCGAATACGCGACGTCGGGCGTTCACCACGGGAGCCATCGCGGCCGCCCATTTCTTGTGGTTGTCGCTTTCTCGCCACTTTTTCCATTCGCCTGTATTCCGCTCTGCCGTTGTGCCATGTTTTTCGGCTTCTGCAAGGTTCGGCAAAACATCCTTGGCGATCGTGATGCATTTCTCGATCATCGGACGGGTTTCCTTTGCCTTGTGCAAAGTCGTCACGATGCGGCCCGGAAAACGGGGAGGCTTAACCTCGGTCTTGCCGTCCGACTGAAACATTCCGGTGAAAAAATCCGGATCACGGCGGGTGAGGAACAGTGCCGTGGCAAGATTCTTCATCAACGCTTTTCGATGGCTGGAACTGCGACCGAGTCGGCGACCTTTGCGACGATGTCTCATGGCTATTTGTCAATTGCTGAAAGTTGCTGGATTGATAAGTTTCTGGCTCGACCGGTCGTGAAAACCGTCCTAGCCAATCATTGGACTTCGGGGTACACGCATGCCGAGATGGAGGTTCATCTCACCCAGCTTTTCCCGGACTTCGACCAGTGTTGTTTCGCCAAAGTTGCGAATTTCCATCATCTGGTCTTCGGTGTACTGAACCAGATCGCGAACCGTTCGAATGCCGGCATGCTCCAGGCAGTTGTTGGCCCGAACGCCGAGATTCAATTCGCGAACCGGCGTGTTCAAACGGGATTCGGCTGCGGCATCGACTCCACCCATCGGGCGGGGTTGGGAATGAACCTGTGGGCCCAGTTCCACATACTGCACAAACGGGTTGAGGTGTTTGCGAAGAATTTTCGACGCTTCGACCAAAGCCATCTCCGGAGTGATCGAACCATCGGTCCAGATTTCCAGGCTCAATTTATCGTAGTTCGTTTTCTGTCCAACACGAGTTTCCTCGACCTCGTAACGAACGCGGGTCACCGGGCTGTAAATCGCATCCAGAGGAACGATTCCAATTTCCTGGTCCCGTCCGCTGTTCGATTCCGAAACCGGAACGTAACCGCGACCGTTTTGGACAACCATTTCCATCATGAACGGGGTATCAACCGAAAGCGTGCAGATCACGTGTTCAGGGTTGATGATTTGGACTTCGCCGCCCGTCTGAATATCAGCACCCGTGATTGGGCCAGCGGTATTTTTCTCAACCGTCACGACCTTCATCTGGTCGCTGTTGTTTTTGACAACCAGGCTTTTGATGTTCAACACGATATCGGTCACGTCTTCGACGACGCCCGAAATCGAGGTGAACTCGTGATTGGCACCGCGAATTTTGATTTCGGTGATCGAGCTCCCTTCGAGGCTGCTCAACAACACGCGTCGAAGGCTGTTGCCAATCGTCGCCCCGAAACCGCGCTCAAACGGCTCGGCAACGAACTTGCCGTAATTGCGGGACAAAGTGCTACGGTCAACTTCAACCTTGCTGGGAAGTTCCAGTCCGCGCCAGCGAATATGCATCGATTAATCTCCAACAGACTGTTCTTTAGAACACACAGGAACAACTTGCGATTCCCAGCTGGCCTTGCCTGCCAACCGGATCCGCACGCGAATACTAAACCCGTCGCTTTTTGCGGGGACGACAGCCGTTGTGGGGAATTGGCGTGCAGTCCTCAATCGACTTGACATTCAGACCAGCCGACTGGAGCGCGGTGATCGCACTTTCCCGGCCGCTGCCTGGACCTTTGACCCGCACGTCAACTTCTTTCATGCCGAACTTGATCGCTTTTTCAGCAGCTTGCTGGGCCGCCATTTGGCCGGCGAACGGTGTACTTTTGCGACTGCCCTTGAACCCGCAGGTTCCGGCACTGGCCCAGCACAACGTCTCACCTTTTGTGTCCGTAATGGTCACAGTGATGTTGTTGAAGCTGGCGGCCACATGGGCCACGCCGTAGGTCACATTTCGACGGATACGTTTTTTTGTTTTTGCCTTGCCCATTACCGGGTTCGTCCAATACTCAGAAACTGGTTTACGTTGAATTCAAATCGCTAAAACTGAAGCCGTTCTCCGAAATCGGGAACAGCAGAAAACTGCGAAACGATGCAGAAACTACTTGAGGTCCTTGACCCCTTTCTTTCCGGCAACAGTTTTCTTCGGGCCTTTGCGGGTTCTCGCATTGGTCCGGGTTCGCTGACCACGAACCGGCAAACCCAAACGGTGCCGAATTCCACGATAGCACTTAATGTCTCGCAGGCGGCCAATGTTTTGCTGGGTCTGGCGACGCAGCGGGCCTTCGACCGTATAATCGCGCTCCAGAATGATCGCCATCCGGCTGATGTCTTCGTCGCTCAAGTCGCGGGCAAGCACATCGGAATCAACTCCGGCCTTGTCGCAAACTTCGCGGGCAACATAAGGACCCACTCCGTACAAATACGTTAGTGAGATGATCGTTTTTTTGTCGTTTGGAACATCGACGCCAAGGATACGGGGCATACCGGTCCGGTCTCCAGCTATTTCAAATATTTATCTGTGTACTGAAAACAGTTTCCTGTTTCAGATGAATTCGCTT
>JAYVKA010000013.1:0-13610 GCA_043768885.1 Planctomycetota bacterium | reverse complement strand
TCGCGGCTCAACTGCTCGCCGTTGGATCGTTCCAGGCTTTGTTGCTGGCTGTAATGATCGCGGGCATGATCCAGGTTGGAATGGGGCTGTTGCGGATGGGATCCATCGCCGATTTTGTTCCGAGTAGCGTAATCAAGGGCCTGCTGGCGGCGATCGGTTTGATCCTGATTTTGAAACAGATTCCGCACTTGCTCGGTGACGACAATGATCCGGAAGGGGAGATGTCGTTTGTCCAGCCCGACCATCAAAACACCTTCACCGAGCTGTTTTCTTTTTCGCAGATTCATGTCGGGCCCATGCTGGTCGGAATCATCTGCCTGGTCATTCTGATCGTTTGGGACCGGCAAAAGTTCTTGAAGTCGCTGCCAATTCCTTCTGCACTGGTCGTCGTTGTGGTCGGCTCGTTGCTTGGCAGACTTTTGTCAGGGTACGGTGGGGACTGGGTTGTCGGAGGCAATCACCTCGTCAGCGTTCCGGAGATAGCCAGTTTGTCGGAAGCCCAAAGCCTGCTCACATTTCCCGATTTCATGGCGGTTTCCAGCCGACCGGTATGGATCGCCGCGATCACGATTGCACTGGTTGCATCTCTGGAAACACTTTTGAATATTGAAGCCGTCGATCGTTTGGACCCGGAACGCCGAACGACTCCGCCTAATCGCGAGTTGATTGCCCAGGGGTGCGGAAACATGACTTGCGGCCTGATCGGTGGACTCCCCGTAACAAGCGTGATCATTCGGTCGTCGGTCAACATCAATGCAGGTGGCAAGACACGCGTCTCGGCATTATTTCATGGCGTGTTACTGGTGGCGACCGTGTTGTTGGTTCCGTGGTTGTTGAACATGATTCCGCTGAGCAGTCTTGCGGCAATACTGCTGGTTACGGGCTACAAACTGGCCAATCCAAAGCTGCTCATGCAGATGTGGCGGCGGGGCATGGACCAGTTCTTGCCGTTCATTGTCACTGTTTTGGCGATTGTTTTTACGGACTTGCTGGTGGGAATCCTGATCGGGCTGGGATTCAGTCTGTTCTTTATACTGCGAGGTAACGTGACGCGACCCATCCGGAAGATTCGTGAGCGACATTTGGGAGGCGAAGTGTTGCGCATCGAGCTGTCGAACCAGGTGAGTTTTCTGAATCGTGCGTCGCTGTTCAAGACACTCATGTCAATTCCAGCCGGCTCGCAGGTGTTGCTGGATGCCCGAAACACGACATATCTGGACCATGACGTTCAACAAATGATCGAGGATTTTGAAAAGGAGACGGCCCCTGCCCACAAGGTGACGGTTAGCAAAATTGGTTTTCGCGACTACTACGAATTCAAGAATGAAATTCAGTTTGTCAATTACGCTTCCCGGGAACTTCAACAGCAGATGACGCCTGACGACGTTATTGGGATTCTGTACGAAGGCAACCTGCGATTCCAAAGTGGAACGCAGATTTCCCGCGATTTGGGCAAACAGGTTGACGCGACGGCAGAGGGGCAGTTCCCCCTGGCAGTTTTACTGGGCTGCATCGATTCCCGGACTCCGGCCGAAATGGTCTTTGACTTGGGGCTCGGCGAGATCTTTTCCGTCCGCATGGCTGGCAATATCGCCGACGAGCGTGTGGTCGGAAGCATCGAGTATGGATGTGCGGTCGCCGGTGCCAAGCTGGTGGTAGTGATGGGGCATTCGTCATGCGGTGCGATCACTTCTTCCGTCAAAATGACGAGAAGCAATGAGACAGCGGCCCGCCAATTGAATTGTGCCAACATAGACCACCTGATTGTTGACATCAGGCAATCGATTCCGGACATCCAAACGATCCCGGACCCGGAAAAGGATCCAGCCGTTTTCACCGAATACGTCGATCATGTTTCGCGACTGAATGTGTTGAGGACCATGAAGCAGTTGTGCCAATCGAGCCCGGTTTTGAATGACTACTGTCGAGACGGAAAAATCCGGGTCGTCGGTTGCTTCTACAGTATTCAGAATGGCATTGCGATATTCTTTGACGATGCCAACAATCCGATTGAACCGGTTTCGGAAGCAGAGACCTAATACATTAACGCTTCGAGGTTTGATTCGATGTTAAAGGTTGCTTCGGTCCAAATGGATATTCGCATTGCTGAACCGGCAGTGAATCTCGTTAGAATTGTGGAACGGTTGAAAATCGCGGCGGGGCAGGGGGCCCGGTTGGTTGTGTTTCCTGAATCGGCACTTGCCGGGTATTGTTACGGAAGCCTGGCCGAGGCGATGGAGTTTGCCCAGGTCTTTGATGGGCCGGAGTTGTCGCAGATGGCAGTCCGATGTCGCGAGTTGTCGGTGTTTTGTGTGGTGGGATTTTTGGAGCGCGATGGAGAGCGACTGTTCAATACGGTGGCTTGTTTCGGGCCAGGTGGTTTGGTTGGCAAGTATCGAAAGATTCATTTGCCGTTCCTGGGCATTGACCGGTTTACAACTCCGGGAGACCGATTGGACGTGTTTTCGACGGCGGATTTCGAGCTTGGAATGAACATCTGTTACGACTGTTCGTTTCCCGAATCGATGCGTGTCCTGATGCTGGGCGGCGCGGACATTATTGTTTTGCCAACCAATTGGCCACCGACATCCGGTAGAACCGCAGATGTGATCCCGGCAGCGAGGGCGTTGGAGAACAGTGTCTACGTGGTCGTCGCCAACCGCATTGGTGAAGAACGCGGGTTTCGTTTTATTGGCAAAAGCCGAATCTGCGATCCGCGCGGGGCGACACTTGCCGTCGCCGATCACGACCGAGAGGAAATCATTTACGCCGAAATCGATGTCGACTTGGCCAGAAAAAAACATCTGGTCAACATTCCGGGCGAACATGAAGTGCATCGGGTCAACGACCGCCAGCCACACACCTACGGTCCGCTGACAGCCGCCAAGCCTTCACCAACAACGCCGACCACGCCCTGAAAAATCAACCGGCACCAAGGGCCATTTCGGGCTGTTTCCGATCTCCGGATTCGTTTGCATCTTCGTATTCTTCCATCGGCGGGCAAGAACAAACCAGATTGCGGTCGCCGTAGACGTTATCGACTCGGCCAACCGGCGGCCAATACTTGACCCGGTAGTCGAAATCCGGATCCGGGCAAACTGCGATCTGCCGTGAATAGGTCCGGCTGGAATCGGCCACAATTGAATCCAGCGTATGCGGTGCGTTTCGAAGCGGATTGTTGTCGGCCGGCCATTCGCCGTCCCGGACCTTTTCGTACTCGGCGAAGATCAGGTTCATCGCACGGCAGAAACGATCGAGCTCGTATCGCGATTCGCTTTCCGTCGGCTCAATCATCAACGTTCCAGCCACAGGAAACGACATCGTCGGAGCGTGGAATCCGTAATCGACTAGCCGCTTCGCAATGTCATCGACGGTGACTTTTCCGTTATCATTCAGCGGCCGCGTATCGACAATGCATTCGTGAGCGACCAGGCCGTTGTGGCCGGCGTACAAGATGGGGAAATTCCGCTTCAATTGGTGAGCCACGTAGTTTGCGTTCAGGATCGCAACCTGAGTGGCGCGGCGGAGTCCCGATGGGCCCATCATCCGGATATACATCCATGAGATCGGCAGAATTCCAGCGCTACCAAACGGTGCGGCGCTGACAAGCGGTCCGTTGCGTGAAACGTTGACTCCGTCGGTCGGCAGGAACTTTGCCAGGTGACTTCGAACCGCGACGGGGCCGACACCTGGACCGCCGCCGCCATGCGGAATGCAAAAAGTCTTGTGCAAGTTCAGGTGCGAGACGTCACCGCCAAACTTGCCGGGCTTGGCAATTCCGACCAGTGCATTCAGGTTCGCTCCATCAATGTAAACCTGGCCTCCTGCCACGTGCACCTTTTCGCAAACCGCAGTGACCCCTTCCTCGAATACGCCGTGAGTGGACGGGTAGGTGATCATGATCGCGGCGATGCGGTCCTGATGAGCGGCGATTTTGCTGTCGAGGTCGGCGAGGTCAACGTTCCCCTTCGAATCACATTTGACAACGACAACTTCCATGTTTGCCATTTGAGCGCTGGCGGGATTCGTCCCATGAGCACTGCTGGGGATCAGGCAGATGTTTCGCTGGATGTCGCCGCGTGATTCATGGTACTGGTGAATCGCCAGCAACCCGGCGTATTCGCCTTGGGAACCGGCATTGGGTTGCAAAGAAATGGCGTCGTAGCCGGTCGCCAGGCACAGCATCGATTCGAGTTGGTCGATCATCTCGCGATAGCCCGGCCACTGGTCGCCAGGAGCGAACGGGTGAATCTGCGAGAATTCCGGCCAGCTGACGGGCATCAACTCGCTGGCGGCGTTCAGTTTCATGGTGCATGATCCGAGTGGAATCATGGCCCGGTCCAGGGCGATGTCCATCTCCGAAAGTTTTCGGAGGTACCGCATCATTTCCGTTTCGCTGCGGTATTGATGGAATACGTGCTGGGTCATATACGTGTCGGACCGCAGCATCTCCGCTGTCAGGCCCGGCGCGGCTGTGCTGGCAAGTGCGGCACCGCCGAACAGTCTGACAATCGCGGCCAAATCGTTTTCATTGGTAGTTTCGTCGAGTGCGATGCCGATTTCGGTTTCGCTAAAGGGGCGAAGGTTGTATCCGGACGCGACGGCTTGCGAGAGAATCGATTTGGTTTTGTCGCCGGTAACAACAGTGATCGTGTCAAAGAACCGGTTGCTGTGGCAATTCAGGCCCGCCGATGTGAGGGACTTATGAAGTCGGCTGGCCAGAGAATGCACCCTTGTCGCGATCGCCTTCAGGCCGTCCGGTCCGTGGTAGCAAGCGTAGAGCGTCGACATAATCGCCAACAAGGCCTGCGCCGTGCAGATATTCGAAGTCGATTTCTCCCGTCGAATATGTTGCTCTCGTGTTTGCAAAGCCAAACGAAACGCCGCTTTGCCATGCGAATCCACTGACTGGCCAACCAAACGCCCTGGCATGCTCCGTTTGAAGGAGTCCTTCGTCGCGAGAAATGCCGCGTGCGGTCCACCCATGCCAAGTGGAACTCCGAAACGTTGCGCACTGCCGACGACAATGTCAGCTCCTAACGATCCCGGTGATCGCAAGATTGTCAGAGCCAACAAGTCCGAGGCCATCACAACCAACGACTGGTGCTTGTGAGCCTGCTCGATCATTTTCGAATAGTCCTGGATCGAGCCGTCGGTCCCAGGATATTGCAGCAACACGCCAAAGGCCGCAGAGCAATCCGGAGTCGCTCCGTCTTCGAACAGCACGATCTCGATTCCCAGCGGACGGGCACGGGTTTGCACGACTTCGATGGTTTGTGGGTGGCATGATTTCGAAACCAGGAATTGTTTGTTTGTTCCCTTTGAGGCCCGCATGCACATGGTCATCGCTTCGGCGGCGGCAGTTGATTCGTCCAGCAACGACGCTCCTGCGATATCCATTCCGGTCAGTTCGCACACCATCGTCTGAAAATAGAACAGGACTTCCAGTCGTCCCTGCGAAATCTCCGGTTGATAAGGTGTGTAAGCCGTGTACCAGGCTGGATTCTCCAAAACATTTCGCTGAATGACGGCTGGAGTGTGCGTGCCGTAATAGCCCTGTCCGATGAACGTTCGCAGTACCCGGTTTTTGCTGGCGAGTTGGCGGAGTTCGGCCAGTGCCTGTTCTTCGCTCAATCCTGGCTTCATGTCCATTTTTTCGTTGTCGATGATGATGGCCGGAACAACGGCCGAAGTAAGTTCATCGAGAGACGCGTATCCAATCTCTTTCAGCATCTCCCGGATGTCATTTTCATCAGGACCGATGTGACGGGCTACGAACGAAGAATAGGTATGTTCCATGGACGGAATCCTTTGCGATGGAGACGTGGGGGGACGGGGCTGTTTGCCTCAATTCGCCAACCTAAAAGCGATTCGAAACAAGCAGCGATTGTTCGCCCCTCTGTCCTTTTACCTGAGAGATATGGGCCTCGGTGCTCGCTTCAACTTCCGCGATTACGGAAGCTGGGCTTTGCCGATTCCCTTTCACCTTCGGTGGACCGTATTCGCGGATGTCGCGCCCGGTCGCTCTCCAGAGACGGTGCAATCTGTCCCACAGTACATTGTGCCTGAGCGGTTCGGGGCTGCCTTGCGCCTTCGGCGTTCTTCACTCCGGAACATTTGGTCTGGAATGATGGAAACTCTCCTGCGGGAAGTTCACTGATGCGACTATTGTAGCCTTTCGTCCGGCGGCAAAAAGGACGGTCTTTGGTCCCGGACAGAATCTCGCACCCGATGACAAGCCAAATTTCACAGTCCGAAGCATGGTTCGGGCCCAAGCAGGCCCATGGATTCGCGTATTTTTCTTGACTACGATGGCAAAGTGACTCAGGCCGTAACGACTCGCAGATCCATGGCAGCTATTCCAAACCTGGCCTTACCCGACACCTGATCCCGAAAAATTGTTGAGCATGAACTATCGAGGCATCTATCTGTTCGTCGTGGTGGGAATTCTTGTTGTCGGCGTACAAAGTCTTGACGCAATTCAGCAAGCACCCGACACGATCGACCGATTTGCACTGCTTCAGTCGGAGGCAATTGAAAAGGAGCATGCCGACTGGGGTTTTTGGGGAACCAGTCCGTCCAAGTATCAGGGGCTGGACTCGCATTCGAATCGCCTGATTCCATGCTATGTGTTTGGCGGAGATTTGTCCGAATACACGGGGGCAAACAGCATTTATCGCGACTCGAAAAGATTGGCAAGGCTGTATGGCAAAGAGACAATTGGGACATTCGACGAACGGGCCGAACACTTTGACCAAACCGACGTTTTCCGATTGCAAATGGCGGCTGTGAATGCCGGCAAAAAGTACATCATTCTTTTTGTGTTTGACGGAACGGACTGGCAATCCACTTTGAACGGAGCGATCGCAAAAACTGGCCGGGTGCCATATCAGGAAGGCCGGGGAACCGGGCTGGCGATTCAGGATTACCAGGGAGTGCCCACCGATTACGGATTTTTCGTTACCAGTCAAATGCACGCGGATAGCGAAATAGATCTGGATCGACAACGACTGGTTCGGCAGAAAGACGACTTTGGCGGTGGATACAACGCAGGACTTGGCGGTGCGACTCCTTGGGCACAACCGGCCAGTCTGGAATATCTCGTTGGGACCTATCGCGACTTGCCACACGTAAAACCGGAATCATCCGCAACCGCGACCAGCATGACTTGCGGAATCAAAACCTACAATCACGCGATCAATGTCGATGTGCACGGCAACGAAGTCGTCCCGATTGCGCGAGATTTGCAAAAACGCGGTTTTCGAATTGGCGTCGTGACGAGCGTTCCAATTTGTCATGCGACTCCAGCGGCAGCTTACGCAAACAATGTTGGGCGTTACGACTATCAGGATGTTTCACGTGACCTGGTTGGATTGAGATCGGTGTTTCACAACGATCCGCCGCTGGCCGGGCTTGATGTGGTTCTGGGTGCCGGATGGGGCGTCGATAAAGACGACGACCGGGAGACCCAAGGCAAAAATTACGTGCCCGGGAACAGGTACTTTACCGCAGGTGACATGGAGGCCATCGATGTAAAACAAGGCGGCAATTACGTCCTTGCCCAGCGAACCAGTGGCCGGCCTGGAACTGAAGTATTGGCCGAAGCAGTCACGGCAGCGATTGAGAATGATGAAAGGCTGTTCGGATATTTCGGTACTTCCTACAGCCATTTGCCTTTTCGAACGGCCGACGGAGGATTTGATCCGGTGGCCGGAAGGGAAAAGGCCGAGACGTATTCTGAATCGGATGTCATTGAAAACCCTGAGTTGAAAGATCTAACGCGGGCGGCTCTGGATGTTTTGTGGGCCCAGGGAAAAGAGTCAGGGTTTTGGCTGATGGTCGAGGCAGGCGATGTCGACTGGGCCAATCACGACAACAACATCGACAACTCTGCCGGTGCGGTGATCAGTGGCGATCAGGCATTTGAAGAGATCACGGCTTGGGCCGAAAGGAACGACTGCTGGGACGAAACGCTGGTCGTGGTCACTTCCGATCACGGCCATTTGTTTGTGCTGACCGATCCGGCGGCATTGATAAACGGGAACGCCGTTTCCGGTCCGGTCTCTGGCAAATAGACCCCATTCCGACAAATCGCTCTTTCCTGTCCCCGAAAACAGTTTTTATTGAATGTGCGTTTATTGCATGAATGCAAATCCGCTGCCTAAAATCATCATGATGATGAACAGCATATAGAGGAGCCAAAACGCCAGGCCAATGATCGTCAGAATGGCCATAATGGTGAAATAGTTCGCAAGGCTACGCGATGATTCGTACAACTCCCCATTATTGCTTGTCGCGAAACCACTTTTCAATTTCTCCCCGGCTCCCTTTAGCAGGATTCCCATCCAAATTGGCAGCCACCCAAACACGATTCCTATAATCGTCAGGCAAGCCAATATGCCCTGGATAATCATGACCCAACCGAGAAACGTAATCCAGCCAGCAGAATTGTACAGAGGAGACATTGGGTGGGCGGCTGGTCCCCCTGTGCCAATATCTTGTTTCTGTGGTTGCAATGGGGCAGAGTATGGATTCGAAGACACGGCAATTACTCCCGGATGAAACAGAATTCAGTTTTGGAGCCAACAATTTAAGGGGTTCAAATTCAAGTTGCCAGCAGGCTTTCCCGAACTTTTGCCATGTTAGTGGTTCACGATCATGTTGTTTCGTTCGGAAAGCGGTTACGCGAGGATTTCCCGGACTACTCTTTGCTGCTCAACACCAGTCAATCGTTGGTCCAGGCCCTGGAATTTGAACGAGAATCGCTCGTGATCGATTCCCAGGCAATGCAGGATCGTTGCGTTTAGATCGTTTACGTGAACCGGATTCTCGACCACGTTATAGCTGAAGTCGTCGGTTTCACCATAAACGTAACCGCGTTTGATGCCACCGCCCGCCATCCACATGCAGAAGTTGCGGGGATGGTGGTCGCGACCGTAGTCTTCTTTGGTCAAGGTTCCCTGGGAATAAACCGTTCGACCAAACTCGCCCCCCCAGACGACGAGCGTGCCGTCCAGCAAACCTCGCTGCTTCAAGTCCTTGACCAATGCCGCAGTAGCCTGGTCGGTTTGGCGGCACTGGTTGCCCAGTTGATAAGGCAAACTTCCGTGTTGGTCCCAACCCCGATGGAGAATCTGTACCGCCCGAACACCACGCTCCACCAGGCGACGGGACAACAGGGCACTGTGAGCGAACGTGCCGGGGACATTTGCGTCGGGTCCGTACATCGCAAGTGTCTCTTCGGTCTCCCCGGAAATGTCCGTCAAATCGGGCACGCTGGCCTGCATTCGAAAAGCCATTTCGTACTGCGCGATTCGTGTAACCGTTTCCGGGTCGCCAAACTCATCAAGCGTTCGGCGATTAAGTTGATCGAGAGCATCCAGCATCACCCGCCGGTCAGTTCGTGTTACGCCATCAGGATTGGGCAAATACAAAACCGGGTCGCCGGACCCCCGTAAAGCGACGCCATTAAAACGGGTTGGCAAGAAACCGCTTCCCCACATCCGGTTGTAGATCGCCTGGCCATTGCTGTCTGACGGAAACTGCGGTGTAAACACCACGAATGCAGGCAGGTCGTTGTTTTCACTTCCCAATCCATAACTTAGCCACGAACCGATGCTCGCTTTGCCAGGAATCTCCGATCCGGTCATCACAAACGTACACGCCGGGTCATGATTGATCGCGTTGGTATGTATGGTTTTGATCAGCGAAATTTCATCCACAATTTCCGAGGTGAACGGCAACAACTCCTTGTTGATCCAAATCCCGGACTCGCCAGCCTGTTCAAAACGGAATTTGGAGGGAGCGACCGGGAAACGAGTTTGGCCGCTGGTCATTGTGGAAAGACGCTGGCCACCCTGAATGCTGGGCGGGATGTCCTTGTCGAAAAAATCCTTCAGGCCCGGTTTGTAATCCCAGGTATCCAGCTGCGATGGCCCACCGTTCATATGCAGGTAGATGATCGCTTTGGCTGTAGGAGGAAAATGAGGCAGGCCAGGCAGTGCAGGATGTACGCGATCTTCGTTGATGGCTTTTTCAGTAGCCTGCAAAAGAGAATTTCCGGCCATCATCCCCATCGCCAGTCCACCCAGACGAAGGCCCACGTCGCCAAAGAAACTCCGACGATGGTAAGCGAGCATTTGATTCCGGATCGAGTCCATTTCGTCAGTTCCTGTTCAATGTTTCGTCCAGGTTCAAAATCGTGCTGGCCACAAGCGTCCAGGCCGCCAACTGCGGCACTGCGATTCCGGCTTCCGGTTTCGATTCGCCTTGCATAACCAGTTTCGCTGCATCTTCCGGATTTTGTTGATACCGCTCCAGGTGTTGACCGAATTGAGCGGTCAATATTTCGACTTCCTGCTCTCCAGGTTGCCGGGCGAGGAGAGTCCGATAGGCAAACGTGATTCGGTCCTTGTGCGTCTCGCCACCTTCGACAATCATTCGCTGTGCCAGGGCCCTTGCAGCTTCGACGTGTTGAACATCATTCATCAACTGCAAAGCTTGAAGCGGCGTATTGCTTCGTTCTCGACGAGTGCAACTCATTTCACGATTTGGCGCATCGAAATTCACCATGAACGGAGGCGGTGCAGTCCGTTTGTAAAAGGTGTACAAACTTCGCCGATACAAAGCCTGTCCACTATCCTGCATGTAGACCCGCGTATTCGACCCAACAAAACCGACCGGCTCCCAGATGTTGGCCGGCTGATAAGGCTTGACCCCTTTTCCGCCAACCTCCAAATTAATCAAACAGCTGACAAAAAGTGCGTTGTCACGGATTTGTTCCGCATCCAATCGCAATCGCGGGCTTCGGGCAAGCAACCTGTTTTCCGGATCACGCTTGTAGAGTTCTTCGGTAACTCTGGAACTTTGCCGAAAAGCCTTCGACGTAACGATCATCCGAACCAGAGCCTTGACGTCCCAACCCGACTCGCGAAAGCGGACGGCCAACCAGTCCAGAAATTCAGGATGGCTGGGCGGTTCGCCTTGTGTTCCAAAATCGGCACTTGTCTTGACCAGTCCCACTCCGAAAAATTGCTGCCAGATCCGATTGACCTCAACGCGCGCGGTCAAGGGGTTCTCGGGAGCCACAATCCAGTTTGCCAAATCCAGGCGAGTCGGCTGAGTTTGCCCTGCGGATATTTTGATCGGAGGCAAAATTGCGGGAACGCCCGGTTCGACTTTCTCTCCAGGTTTGTCGTACTGTCCGCGCAGCATCACAAAGCTCTCACGGGGTTTCTGCAAATCCCGGTAGACAAACGTACTTGGAATCGAATTGTTGACCGTCTCCCGTTCGGCATTTATGCGGGCAACTTCACTATCCATCTCCGCAAACTGGGGGCGGGTGTCAATGCAAATGTTGTGAAGATACCAAACGAGCAATTGTTGCCGGATCGTTGCATCTGGATTGGTCTCGGGGCCGGCCTTCGCCGCTAAATTCAGTTCGGCTGGCAACCCCCCTGTATCTTTACCCGATGACTGCTTCCACCACGCTGCAAATGAACGTTGAGCGTCGTTGGACGGGTCACTCGTACCAGCAACACCGATTTTGTCCCACAAGACGGTTCCACCAAACTGCGTCGTTGCAAATCCGGTCAGCTGGTCTCCGGTTTGGAGTCCGATTTTTGCGACTGGTATTTCCAGCCGGATCCACTTGCCTGCCTCCGGCATCGAACCCATTGATACCTTTTCCGTCGTGTTTGGAGCCCCCCACGGAATCACGTCGTAGTCGCCCCAGACGGCCCGATGCAGCCATCCATTCTTGTAAAACTGCACCATGATCGTTTGCGGCAGATTTTCTGGCTCAAGAAACACGTGGGCAAAGATCGTTGCATCGGCGGGAACAACCAAAGGCACCGAGGCCTGTTCCCAAACGTCCTGCGCGAGCCCGGCATCGGAACGCTTCAAGGCACGATCGCCACTGAATATATTCGCACCATCAGCAACGGACACAAATTTCGTGGGGTGCCCCGGACTGGCCAGTGCCCGGCCGCTCGCGGGAAAATCGTCTTCCATCCATAACGTTTCAATTGCAACCGGCTGCGGAGGCGGTTGGATTTCAGCGGGATCGTCATAACAGATCGTCGCAGCCTGACTGTCAATCTTTGATTGGAGATCAGCCAGTTGCCGATCCAGTCCGGCAAGCTTCTCGCGATCCTCCGCACTCTCCAGTTTCATGACCGGTTCAGTCAGTAACGTATTTCCGTCCATCGCGGGATCAGCGGCCGAATTGAAAAACGCATACATCGTATAAAATTCACGCTGCGAAATTGGATCGAACTTATGGTCGTGGCAAACCGCACATCCGGCCGTCAATCCCAACCAGGTTTGCGCCGTTGTGCTGGTCCGATCAACCGCGTATCGAAAAATCAGCTCGGCATCGATCGAGCCACCTTCGCTGGACGTGACGTTGCACCGATTGAATCCGGTTGCGATCAATTGGTCGGTTGTTGGATTTGGAAGCATGTCGCCGGCAAGCTGCTCGACCGTAAACTCGTCAAAGCGTTTGTTCTGGTTGAAGCTCTGAACAACCCAGTCGCGATAAGCCCACATTTGACGTTCGTTGTCCAAGTGCAATCCGTGAGTATCGGCGTACCTGGCAACGTCCAGCCAATGCCTGGCCATCTCTTCGCCAAAATGCAGCGAGTTCAAATATCGGTCGACAAGAGTTTCATAAGCGTCTGGCGAACTGTCCGCCAGAAACGCCTCTACCTCCGTCGGAGTTGGAGGCAAACCGGTCAGCGCAAATGCAATTCGGCGGACCAGAATGTGTTTGCCCGCCTCGTCGGAAAGTGTCAGGCCCTCTCGCTGGAGCCGTTCAACGATAAACGCATCGATTGGATTCGATCCCCCGGTAACCACAGACGGAATGGCGAATGGGACTTGCGGTTCAAGCGACCAGTGCCGTTGATATGTTGCTCCTTCTTCAAGCCATCGTTTTAGCAACGCGATTTCGGCCTCAGAAAGTATCTTGTGGCTATCAACCGGAGGCATTCGTTCGTCGACATCTTCAGCCGTGATCCGAACCCAAAGTTCGCTTTTCTCCAAATCGCCCGGAACGACCGCTGCAGATCCGAAACTCGCTTTGCGGGTTCCATCTTCTGTGTCCAGCCGCAAGTCGGCTTCGCGATGACTCGCATCCAGTCCGTGGCAAGCAAAACATTTGTCTGCGAGAATCGGGCGAATGTCCCGATTGAACTGGATTGCTTCCTGCCCAAACAGAAGTGGTTGGGACGCGAACAGCGTAGTTACCACCGCAAATATCGACAATCGATTTCGCCACACGCAAATCCACTCGACAGCCGGCCAGTCAATACGTGTTCCCATTGTTTTCCGTTTTGCAAAGAAACGATCTCGCCCTGAATCCGAGCGCCGGTTTCCAGTCTGATTGGAGAAGTGCCCAAACTACGTGCCAGTCCGGTCTCAATGCTAACCTGCAGACGGA
Source organism: Planctomycetota bacterium (assembly GCA_043768885.1). Lineage (GTDB taxonomy): Bacteria > Planctomycetota > Planctomycetia > Pirellulales > Pirellulaceae > BJ22. The sequence goes on along the minus strand of JAYVKA010000013.1, from coordinate 169 downwards.
AACTTCTCAAACATGTCGGCACTAACAAGCTGCCGCTGCCTTGATTGGTTACAAAGACCATTTTTTCAGCCCGGTTTGCGTTACGGAAATTCTTTTAGGGGATGTCCCATTCGTTGTTGAAACTGTTGATGGTCTCAGATCATGATACAGGTTAACGGTTAACGGAATG
>JAYVKA010000012.1:0-2329 GCA_043768885.1 Planctomycetota bacterium | reverse complement strand
TCGATCTCCAGTTGCGGTTTCTCAGCCTGAACCGTGCCTGCCAGGACGATATCGTTGCCCGATTGTTTCTTGATCGCCGACAGCACATCGCCGAGCGTTTTCTTGCCTTTCAGATTGATCCTGGTCGGATGACTGACGGCCACTACGGCCTGGCGCTCGAGTTCGGTACGAACCCGCGACAAACGTTGTTGGATGTCCGATGGCATCGTGGAATCGATTGCCGGGAGGTAATCGAGTGCAACGGGCCCCAGTGTCACCAGTTCTTTTTCGGCAGTATCACGAACCGTCAAATCGTCGGACGAAAGATCCTGTTCAAGTTCGCTAACCCGCCCGATGACTTTCATTTCATCGACGGGATCCTGAATTGCATGGGTCGTCAAGGAAGCCGAAAAAATGCAGAACGCAACAGCCATACCCCGAATTGCAAACCATGGTCGTTTCAATCTCACCATTTCCGGCCTCATGTCCAAAATCGATCAACTCGTCCAAATCGCATAACCGCAATAATCCGCACATTCGATTCGAAGGGCAACCCAATGGCACCAAGTCCGTAAACAAATGCCGAACTTTCGCACGGGTTTGCCTCGCCAAAACCTAGGGTTGTCTGATAGCCGGTGGAAAAACACACCGCACATCGCCGCGTATTTTTTATACTTTCAAACGGAATCCGGAAATCATTTCCAGATGAATTTTGTAATTCCAGCAACCCGGGGTGCAGCAACGAGCATCATAGCCGTTCTTTGCCAACTTTGCCTGATCCCGGTTTGCCGTGCGGATGGGCCGACGAAAATGGTCGAGGTCACCGTAGGCAAAAGCACCGTCGAAGGTCGAATTTTGGCCCTCGACGACAAGACCCTCGTGTTGCTCCGACGGGATGGCGGAATCAACTACGTTCCACGCAGCCAGATTGCTGACCTCCAACAGTCGAGCAACAGCTTTAAGCCCACCAGTAAAGACGAACTTCGAACCAAACTGGTCGAAGAGTTCGGAGCGAATTATACCGTATCGCGAACGGCCCATTTTCTGGTCGTTCACCCTCCAGGCAACTATCACAAATGGGCCGCGCCGTTCGAGGAGCTCTACCTGCGCTTCGGCCACTATTTTTCCAGTCGCGGGTTTCAGGTTCCCGATCCAGAGTTTCCGTTGGTCGCGGTGGTTCTGAACACACGCGAAGAGTTCGACCGGTTCCTCAGCCGCCACCAGTCGGCCGATCCGCAAATACTTGGTTACTACGCACCGAACAGCAATCGAATCATCACCTACCGCCAGGAAACCGACCCGCACACCGGCCTACCGGCCAACATGCAAGACCTTTCGACGATCGTGCATGAAGCAGCGCATCAAACGGCTTTCAACACTGGAATCCATTCCCGATATTCGGTGACGCCTCGTTGGGCCAGCGAAGGCCTCGCGATCATGTTCGAATCCCGGGGCGTCAACAACAGCCAATACTTTGGCCAACTGGAACAGCGCGTTCACCGCGCCCAGCTGGACGCAATGTTCATGCTGGCCAATCGCGGCGGACAACAGGTATCGATCGGCGACCTGATTGCCAGCGACGAGGCCTTTCGCAGCGATCCGAATTACGCCTACGCGCTCTCGTGGGGACTGACATTTTTTCTTGCGGAAACGAAACAGCGGGAATATTTCGCTTATCTTGAAAAGTCTGCAGCGGCCGAGAAATTTGGCGACTATGGCTCGCGGGAAAGGCTGGAAGATTTCGCCGCGTCATTCGGCGGAAACCTCGACGAACTGGAACAGCGAATGTGGAAGTATTTGGGAAAGCTTCGATAAGTCCCGGACTCTCGCCGGCATTCAAACCAGACTCTTCCGAACAGCCCAAACCGCTGCCTGGGTCCGGTCGTTCACATCAAGCTTTCGTAAAATATTCTGCACGTGTTCTTTGGCAGTTTCAATGCTGATATCGAGGGACGTTCCGATTTCGCGATTGCTCAATCCCATTGCGACATGCTGAAGGACCTGCAGTTCGCGTCGGGTCAGCGGAATGTCGTCGCGAACCTGCTGGCGGGGACGGCGCATTCTGCCACGGGCCTTGGCAATCATTCCACTATCACTTGCAGCTCCCCGGCTGGCCGCGGCACGCACCGCATCGATCAGTTCACGCGTCGGGGAGCTTTTTAGCACATATTCAAACACGCCGATCGCGGCAGCCCGCGCAACATGGCTGAGTTCATCGTGACAGGAAAAAATCACAACGGCGGGCGGGTTTCTGGTCTGAAGCAAATCAGCGATCGGCCCCAACAAGTCAACGCCTTGTATCCGAGCTTCGGAAATGATGACCAGCGGTTTGTGCCGTTCCACCAGCTGC
>JAYVKA010000011.1:0-7774 GCA_043768885.1 Planctomycetota bacterium | reverse complement strand
CACCACGAGCCGCGTTCACCAGGTTGGTTGTCGCCCAAATCTTTGTCGCCAACGAATCGGTTTTCGAATTCATGATCGTACGGACCAATTCTATCGACTGCGAAAATCGTTCCTGACGCAGGTTGTTGATGGTTTCGCTGGCAATTTCCAGCAGTCGGGTAAGCAACTCGATCCGGGCCACCTCGTTCTCGGGAGACTGTTTTCGGTATTGTTGCCAGAATTCAATTGCCTGCTCCGCCGATCGTTGCCGATTTTCGACACTCATGATTTGTAGTTTCGCCATTTGGCCGACGGTCTGGTTGGGAAACCGGTCCGTCATTTCCGAAGCCTCTTTCCGAAGCAGCAGCTGCTGCGACGGATCCTTTTTTGAAAGTTGAACCCGTGACTGCAACAACAAACCAGCAGCCCTCGCCGCCTGGCCATGTCCGACTTCAGCGCCAATGTCCAAAACCCGCCTTGCTTCCGCTACTACATCCTGCCAATTGCCCATCCGAAAATCAACTTCTGCAACCGTTAACAAAAACGCCGCCCGATATTCTGGTCGCTCGACACCGTCCAACAGAGGCAGGCCTTTTTCAAGCTGGTTTCCCAGGTCGGCCAAAGCTTTTTTGGAATCGACTTGCAATTCATTCGTTCCAGGTTGTGGATGCGGGTTCAGGTATGAAGGCAACTGGTTTTTCAAACGGGTACTGTCAAGCTGTTCCCGAAGCAAGATTTGTCCAAGTCCGCGGGCAGCGGCAATCCAGTACTTCGAAAACTCGTCGGGTGGTGGAGGAATTTCAGTCGGACTCCACTTCTGAAGTGACCGATGCAAAATCCGAACGTCAATCGTCGCAAGTTCGCAGACTGCGAGCCAGATAATCGCTTGCCGCAAGTTCGACAACTCGTGAGGCGTTTGCCTGCCAGCCCGAACGGCCTCAATCCAGATTCTCGATGGGTCGCCGGTCATGATTGCCGAGCGCTGCTGAGGGGTCTGGGTAATATCTGTTAACAGTCTTTCGATTGCTTCAAACTGCGCGGCTCCAGCCAATACGCGAATTTTCGCCACCATGTTGTCTGCGTAATTCCCGCCACGCTCGATCACGGAGATGATTCCGGAAACGTCTCCAGTTTCAGTTCGCAAACGGCAAATGGCGAGGGATTCCAGGGCCCGGATCTGCCAGTCGGACTCGGGTGCCATTGCTTCGAGCTGACGCGTGGAAATTTTCTCATCGGAATCGAGTCGCAGGATTTGCTGAAGCCAAGCGATTGCCGTCTGAGCTGCCGAGTTGTTGTTTGGTTCCAGAACAAGCAATCGCATCGATACCTCGGCACCAAGCAGAACTGCACGGAATCGTAGCTGCCCCTGATCTGGTTCAGAACCGGCTCCGGCCTGTTGGCTCACATCCAGATTTTCGAGTTCGACCTGGATGGATCGAAAAACCAGTTCCATTTCACGGGCAAGTTCGACTTGCGACTGACCCCCGGAAAGTTGGTTTCTCCAGGCCAGGAAATCTTTTTCACCCGACTGCACTCTTGCCGCCAGAATGGCCAGGCGAAATGCCTGGCTTGTGAGGTCTGGCACAGTGTCGGCCAGTCGCTGCATTTTCGAAGCATCCCAGCCGAAATCGGGATTCGAAGGTCCTCCTGCCAGGAACTGAATGACATATTCCCCGATTAACCGCGTTGCAATTGCCCTTATCGCAATCGCATCACTTTGATTCCCAAACCGCAAATGCAACTCGTCTATGGTCAGGTGATCGAGGTCCAGTCGCCGGAAATACTCAAGTGTCGAATCGATGTTGTCTTGCGCAAGAGCTGCTGTCCGCGAGATGCAACAAAATGAAAACAGAAGCCAAAAACAAAGGAAGACCGCCATTCCAGGTGCGGCTGATGGAGGGCTCTGATTGTTTTCCTTGCCACTCATCAATCGCAATGTAGTCTTTTGATTAGGGTCCGGGACCGGCCGAGCGTATTGTTTATGGACGCCGAGGCCTTTTTTTATCACTTGCCAGCCAGGTCACTGGCGAAAAACCCGCCGCCCGACACATCGAAATCATGTTGGCTGCTTCTCCGAATGAGACGCCGCCGCCCACTTCCACGAACGCACCCTGCGATTTGTTGGAATACGATTTGAGCATCTCTGCAATTCGTTCGGGGTCGCTCGTGTTCACCGCTCCAAACCGGTAACTGGTTTGATCTCCAGTACGCGTGAGGCTGATAATTGCCGGCTCAATCACCGATTCTGAGTTACTTGCAGCGGCAGGGCGACTCGCGATCGCCGTATTGAGATCCTGTTTCGGCTGGACAAAGGTCGTTGTGGTCAGAAAAAAAACCAGCAACAGGAATACGACGTCAATCATGCTCGTCAGCGAAAGCGAGATTCCATCCTCGGAAAACGGATTCCGTCGCGTCAGTTTCACTTGCTTTTCCCAATTCCAGTTTTGGTTTTCAATTTCGCCAGTCGTCCGTCACCGAATTCATCAATGACGCTTCAATACCGACGAGAATACGCGTTCCACTCCTGCTTCACCCAGGCTGGCAAAAACGGCGTTCACGTTTTGGCTGTCGCACTCACGATCAATTCTCAGCCGGATTTCCAGCTGTTTCGGCGCCACTTTGGATTTCGAAGCACTCGCATTAATCCAGGCGACTACCGCGTCGTTGCTGGACGGGGCTCCGTCCAAACGAATCTCTCCATCCCGCAGGATTGCGATTTCCAGCGGTTCGGGTAGATCAATGTCCTCGGCTTCACCAACCTCCGGCAAGCGGACTTCCGCCGAAACATTTTTTGTAATCTGCGAAACCGTCATGAAGAAAATGATTAGCAAGAATACGATGTCGATCATCGGGGTCATGTTCAGACCGGACAACGTCGATCGGTGGCGATGTGTCAGTTTCATGAACTCGCCTCCTTGCCGGGCGAGCCGGGGCGACGCCTTCCGAGTGGAGCCAGAATTCGTTCGATCCGTTTGCCTGATTCGGCTACCAGCGAATCGATCCTGTTCCGAAAATAACTGAGGGCAACCATCGCCGGAATCGCGACGATCAAACCGAGCAAAGTTGTAATCAGTGCGTCACCGATTCCACCAGCCAGCTCCTGCGGAGTCGCCATCCCCTGCCGCGATGCGATTGTCGTGAAGGCCTCGATCATTCCCAGGACCGTGCCAAGCAGTCCCAGCATCGGAGCCACTGTGCCGATCACGCTTAACAATTCCGTCCGTCGGTACAATCGCCCGGTCAGGTCTTCGCCTGCTTCCTCGACAGCCGTTCGATACTCGGCAAAACCGAACTCGCTATTGTGAAACCGCTCCAGTCCCGCCAGAACCAATTCCGTCGCCATCGAATAGTTTTCCTGGTCGCGGCACATCTGCATTGCCCGCTGCATTTCACCATGCAACACCAATCGCTCGAGCTCTTCCATCAATCCGCCCGGCAAAATGCGCCGTCGGGTGATCGCCAAACAATGGTCCACAATCGCAAAAACACATACCACCGACATCGCGAGGATAATGCCAACGACAATGGTTCCGGCAATCGAGCCGCCAAACATCATGTTCAGCAAAGTAATTGATCCGGCAGACTGTTCAGTCGTTTCCGCTGATCCACCGGTTTGAGCCAGTGCAGTTGCCGGAAACAGCCCGCCAAGAATACAAACGACAATCGCCGCCGCCAGACCTTTCCAGCAGGATTGAACTATTGGAACTGGAGACTTGAACATGGAGAATTCGTGCAATGAACGGAAAAAACAGACAATCAGGGCGCAATGGCGCGATTTCTGGCGTTGTAGATCTCAACATTTGATCTAACGCCGTATCGGCAAATTGTATCGCAGATTCCGGGATCGCAGAAGTTGCAGTTCGCGATCAATGAGGAATGACTCCCGCTCCCAGTTTTGACTGTCGGCCAGCGACTGGGCCACCTCAAGGGCGGTTTCAGAAATCGAGGGCCACTGTTTTTCGTTCGCTGCAGCGACCGCCATCATCTCGTGAAAGGAAGACTGGGCTGACAAAGGCAGATTCTGGCGATATCGACAAACACCCGTCCACCACTTCGCAGTCGCAATCTGCAGCGGCGAAAACTCATCCTGTTTCGATTCGAGCAGGTTTGCCAATTCCGTCTCGGCCAACACCAGTTGATCCTGCGCTACGGCAAGCGAACCCACCAGGATTTCTACCCAGACTTTGTCTGCCGCAGAAGTGGTGTTCCAGGATTTGAGCAGTTCTTCAGCACCCGCCAGGTCTCCCGCCGCGATTCCAAGCGATGCTCCGTAAACATACCAGCCCGCTCGGTGCGGAAGTTCTGTGGCGGAGATTTCCTTTTGAATCGCAGTCCAGGCGTCGGCAGCGCGGAGTTGGTTGTCCCAAACGGGGACCAGCAAATTCGTTACGGCGTTTTCAACATCGATATCGCTGCATAGATCTTTGAGCAACGAGTCCTTCAGGTCAGGCGGCCCAGTCCAGTTGTCACACAGCTCCAACAAGGGGATGACAGCTTGTTCAGGATTTCCCGTCGCCAACTTCGTATGAAATCTCGCAAATCGAACCAGCGATTGAGTCGTAAGGTCACTCTCAGTGAGCCAACTCTCAATTTCGGTTGCGGCAGTATTGGCTTCCGACCAGTCGCCACGTGCCAACCGTGATCGCAGTAAAAAAAGGGGTTGGCCGTAATTCGTCAGACGCGTTTGAAACTGTTTCTGCAACCCGCTCCCAACTTGGCCGCCCACGATCTGATGCCAGGGAGCGATTATTTCGGTTTCGGAATACACGCCATCCGGTTCCAGTCGGACCGATCCATCGAGTTTGACCAATCCCCGGTCCCGGTCGATTAGATAATTGTCCTGCGCTACCGGGGCCACTTGTTCCTGCAATTTCTCTGTCGCTGAAGAGAATGAAGAATGCCCGGCGACAAACACTTGTAGCCAAAGAAGAATCGCTGCGAGAAATTGCATTTTCTGTCGTGGGTGATTCATGACGACTCGATCAATCCGCTACGTTTCTACATTTCCTCGATCGTCGCCAGTTGCAATTCCCCGGCAAATTCTTTTTCGTCCAGCGACTTGGCCAATCGAAAACCCGTTCCGGAAAGAACAAACTCTCGACCAAATTGGTGTATAACCAGTCCGTGCTGACAGAGTTGCCGGAACCCTTCGACGTAGGACATGGTCCATGCCGGATCGGATTTGCGCCGAAAAATGATCCGCGTATCCTGGTCCTTTTCGACAGCCACTGCGATCAACCGCTGGGAAGAATCAAACGAATCCGACTGCCCCCGCATCTCAATCATTCCCCGCTCCCGCGCCGCAACCAAAACAACCCGCGCCTCGCGCCACAATTCGGTCATCAGCGAATCGCCCGCCGAATCCTCACGCCCCAAATTGGCCAGGGACCGGCTGCACAGCATCGCCAACCCGGCAATCGTCGGAATCCCTTCCGCCAATTCCTGGGCATGAAACAACGGCTGACTGTTTTCGCCGGTCAAATTTCGGGGCAACATGTTTACGGTCAATCCCAACAACAGAAACGCCGGGCTGTTCACTTGTTCAGGGCCAAACACAGTCCATATTCTACGCCCGTTAGATGAGACAGTCGACTATTCGCAGCAGACAATTGGCTGGCCCCAACATTCTGCCAAACTGATACTGCTGGATGACTGTGCAGGTTCCCATCAGTTCGAGCCAATCAGAAAAAACAGGAAAGTCATGTTCTGCAAACCCGCCCGGCTTTGAATTACAGGGAATGTCAGTTTCGCGATAAAAGGTGTCGCCACCATTTTCCCAACAGTCGTTCGGCGTCAATCGATTAACTGGACACAATATTTGCTGCCAAAAATCTGGATCGTTTCAATAGATTTCCTGCCGGGCCATTTCCTCGAGCTGGGCGGCGTGCTGCCGGGTCAGTTCCAGCATCTTGACCGTGTTCGCGTGGTTGCGTTTCTGGCCGTCGGTAAATGAACCGCGGGCCGATATCCGTTCCCACGCGGCAATGGACTTGAGAAAATGCTCCTCGGCGGTTTTTCTGAGCGGGTCCGCCAGAGCTTGATCGATGGGACGTTCCGGATCGGCGGAGATCCACAATTGCAGCGAGACGGTGCCCAAAGCGTTCTGAATTTCGGCAAGAATCTGCACGTCACTCAGTTCGGTCTCATCACCCTTTTCCAGCGCCTGAAAAAGTTCGAGGGAATTGGTCTGTTCCTGCAGGGCTTTTTCCAGCTGCCCGGTCTGCATGTAACAATCGCCCAATTGGGTGTGCCCCAGCACCAACTTGCGATGGACGAACAGGTTGGAAGGGTCAATCGCGTTGACTTTCTCGAGGTATTCGATCGCCTTTTGGATCGATACGATCGACTCGTCAAACCGCTGCAACTGGAACTGGATTCGGCTGATTCTCTCCTGGGACATGCCGAGATCCTCGATCGCGTCTGCATCCGACAGGTCGTTGGCCGCGATCAGGCCGTAGATCGAATCAGCCTCCAGGCAGAGCTCCATGGCCGTGTCGTATTCGCCCAGCCAGGACTCTTCGTCCGCCAAAACAATCAGGGCACCGGCCAGCTGGCTGCGTGAGTCATCGTTTTCAAAGTCTACAGCCACCATCTGTCGTTTAAGGGCCAGGGCTTCACGGGCGTGGTTGCGTGCCTGTTCATGATTCCCTTGTCGCGAAGCCAGCTCCGATCGCTTGTTGGCCAACCAATATTCGTTGTAAAAAGCCTCGGGTTCATTGTCCGGACCGGAAGGCAGGCCCAGGCACCGTTCGAATTCGTCGAGTGCCAGACCAGCGACCGGAAAATCGTTCTCGGCAATCGCCACCTCGTACTGATTGTTGCGCAAGCGCACAAGAAATCTCTGCCAGCGCGAGGGATTGTCTGCGTTCAGCTCGACAATCCTGGGTTCCAGTTCCAGCAGCAAGTCCTTTGCTGCCGCGAGTCCCTGTGCGTACCAAAGGGACTCCGCCAGCTTGAACTTGCATCGCAGCAGGCTGGCCAGTACGTCGTCCGTCGGGTTTCTGTCATAGAGGGATTGCCAGACCCGAACGGTCCGGCGGTAAGACTCCACGGCTTCTGAAATCCGTCCCAGATGCTTGCCGAAAGGGCCTCCCAGAACATCGGCCACTCCTTCATGGGAATTGGCAAGTTCCTGCAGCACACCAACATCGGACTCGCTTTCGGCATAGGTGCTGTCCAGAAAAGTCCGCAATCGCAAGGCGAGTTCGTACTGCAACTGCGAGCCACCTTTCAGCCGGTAGAGTTGGGGCATATGCTCGTGGATCATGTAACGGCTGAGTTCGCTGCTGTTGGCCACGAGCCGGTTTTTTTGGGCGAGGTCCCGGGCCTGACGCTGGTTGGTCCAGAGCAGCCCGGCGATCACGGTCGGGATCACGACCGCGACGGCGGCAATCAGGGTTGCCCAGGCCGGCTGGCGGCGGCACCATTTCACAGCCCTTTCGATCCGGCTGGTTGGTCGCGCGCGAATAACCTGGTTTTCGGCAAACCGCTTCAAGTCGTCTGCCAGCTCGGCGGCTGTCTGATAGCGGCGGGCCGGCTTTTTCTGAATACATTTGAGGCAAATCGTCTCCAAATCACGCGGCAGGCCCGAGCGAATCCAGGCTGGTGACGGCGGATCCTCGTGGATGATCCGTGAAAGCACCTCCACTTCCGAATTGCCTTCGAACGGTTGCCGTCCCGCCAACATTTCGTAAAGGATTACGCCGAGCGAAAAGATATCGCTGGCCGGTGTGATCTGGTTGGTTTTGCCTTCGGCCTGTTCAGGAGAGAGATAACCGGGTGTTCCGATCACCAT
>JAYVKA010000010.1:0-12222 GCA_043768885.1 Planctomycetota bacterium | reverse complement strand
AAGGCTTGTACTGCATCGATCGCCCTCCCCTTCGGGCTATTTACTCGATCGACGCTGCTGCCAATCGCGTCCAGATCGGCCGGATTCGCCGGATTCCATAGCGATTCAACAGGTTTTCGGCAGAATCGACCCTGCTGACGATCAAGTTTGTGATTCAAACAAAATTAATGGCGAACGATCAACATGCGTTGGCGGCAATTCAGTATTCGATTCGTGCTGATTCTGTTTCTGATCGTCGGCGTATGGCTCGGCTTATTGGTCAGCCGCGCCAACAAACAACGAAATGCCGTTCGGCAACTCAAGGAACTTGGCGGCTTTGATCCATCGTTTGTTATGGAAAGGGCCAATCCGGTTCAAGTGTGGCTGGCGAACACTTTTGGAGTGGACTTCGTTTTCACGGTTACCAAATACAGCCTTTCGGAATCCACAAATATTGGCGAATCAATCGAGCTGCTTGGCGATTTGCCACAGCTTGGTAATCTGACGATCGCCGGTACCAACGTGCGGGACAGTGATCTTCTGCTCTTGGAACGTCTTCGCAATCTCAGAATTCTCGATCTGGGCGGCACGCAGGTTACCGACGATTCGCTTGCTCCTATCGCCAAACTGCCAAAACTTGAAAACCTCAACCTAAACGGCAGCATTGGAATCAGCGATGTCGGAATCGGGCATCTTGCAAATCACCGGCACCTGAAAACCGTCTTGTTGGCCGGATCCCAATTGGGAGATTCCGGCATGCAGACCCTTGCCGGGTTGCCGTCGATCGCAACCATCAACGCTACCCAAACAAAAGTTACGGATGTTGGCATCGCACACTTCGCGAACTCGCAAACGATTGAAAGGCTTTATTTGGATGGCGACAAAATAACCGACGCTTCGATGCCGGATTTCCCAACGATGCGGAAGCTCAAAAAAATTGTTTTGTGGAACACTGAAATCACCGACACCGGTGTCAAACATCTCGAATCGATGAATTCATTGGCCGAGATTTTCGTCACCAATAAAAACGTGACGCCGTCCGCCATTACCTCGTTGCGAGCGGCCCTTCCAGCCGCCTCAATCAAATAGGCGACGGTGCCTGGGCAGTGTTTCGTGGTTTTGGGTTCCAGCCGAAATTCTTCGACCCCGAATTGAAGCACAATGTTTCGGCTCGAAGCCAATACCACGAACATGGTCTCCTGCGGCCCGGTGCCAACAAGCAAACCTGGACACGGTGCCGTCAAATTCAGCTCTTGATCCCAAGTTCATCCAGAGTCAACAGCGAATGCAGTTTCACGCCGACCTCGGCGAATTTTTCTGCTGCACCCTGTTGCCGATCGACGATTGCGATGCAGCGGTCGATCTTCAAACCGGCTTCCCGCGCCAACTCGATTGCCCGCAGCGAACTTCCGCCAGTCGTAACGACGTCTTCGACAATCACTGCCCGGTCGCCGGACAGGAAAGGGCCTTCGACTGCCTGCCCCGTGCCGTGAGCCTTCGATTCCTTGCGAACGATGAAGCCGCGAACGGGAGTCCCCTGCTGCCAGGCGATCGCAACGATCGAAGCGGTGATCGGATCAGCCCCAATCGCCATGCCACCCACCGCGTCGGGCATTCCGGTCTGTTTCAGCACTTCCAGCATGCCCAAGGCGACTTGATTCGCTCCTTCGCCGGAAAGCGTTAGCTTGCGGCAGTCGAGATAAAAGCTCGCCGTTTGCCCCGATGCCAGCCGAAACTCGCCAAACCGCAATGCGTGTTCGTGAACCAGTTCGATCAACCGATTTTTCTGATAACCTGCCATCGATATTTGTGTCTTGGGATATGATCGGATGAATTGCGGAGTTTGATTGCCCCCGGTTCGCCAGTCCAACGAAGATAACGAACAAGCGTTCATCGAAACAGCCCGTTCGTAGCATAGACCTTTCAGCCTTTGGAAAGACGCGTACAAAGCTGATCCAAAGTAGCGGTGTAGCGGTGTAGCGGAGCAGCGGAATAGCGGAGCAGCGCAAGCTGCCCGGTCCTGCGCCATTCCCTATGTCCTGGTCCGCGCTGTCACCGGATGGCTTGCGCTATTCCGCTACATTGGTCTACACTCCATGCCATAATGCTTCCAGCCTGTGACTTTGCTCTCAGGCCTAAGCTGGAAGCACTTTGCCAAGTTGATCATCACACCGTCATCCAAAAAAGAATGAATCAAGATCCGGAAAACGCCATCACTCGCAGCGTTATTGTCATCACCATCGAAGGTCTCGGTGCGCGTTGGCTGGAACCCTGGGGCTGCGGCAGCGTACGTACGCTCGCCATCAATCGCCTGGCCGCCGAAGGATTGCTGATCGAAAACGCACACGCCATTCACGGCAACGCGACGCGGCAATGGAATCAATGGATGCAGCCAGCATGTGACGTCGATTCGAATTGGCTTTCTACCTTGAGAGACTCCGGCCGAACCACCGTTCTGCTCACCGACTCATCGGCCATTGCATCGGCCAGCGAACCGCATTTTCAGGAAGTGGTCGAACTCCAGCAGTCGCGTGCGTCAGTTGCGGCCAGCGAACTGGCCAGCACTCACTTCGTCAATTTCTTTGCCGGCGCAGCGGAGTTGGTCCAGACGTTGCCCGAACAGGGCACGCTGCTCTGGATTCACTCGAAGGGATTCCATTTGCCCTGGGACGCTCCGCAGGACATGAGGCTTGCCGTCAAAGGTGACGAGGACCCTGAACCTCCGCACGAAGTCGGCCCACCACAATTTTCGACCGAACCGGACGGACCCGATGCAAGCGACCTGATTACCGGTTGGCAACAATCGCTGGCTGCACAGATTCACGTTCTCGATGCGGCGCTGGCAATATTTTTCGATTCAGTCCTCGACCCGGTCACTTGTTCGAATCTTCCGCTCGTTTGTTTGACATCGACCGGTGGTTACGGCATGGGCGAGCATTCACGCATCGGTCCGAACGAGCCGGGTCTGTTCCATGAAGAATACGTCCACGTTCCGCTGCTTTGCAGTTTCCCCAACTCCGACCTCGGAAATTTTCGGCTGTCCGAATTGATGGCTGCCGACCGCTTGTCTGGCATTGTCGAAAGCTGGATGGCTGGCAAACCAGTTGAACAAATCCTGGACTTGTCCATTTTCCCTGACCGCAGTCGCCAAATCATATACAGCAGAACAACATCGTCCCAAATGATCCGGACAGCAACCTGGAAGCTGCTACAAACCGGCGATGATCGGAAACTCTTCCTCAAACCCGATGACCGCTGGGATCAAAACGACGTAGCCAACCTTTGCCGCGACATCGCCGACGAACTCTCGGTGCTCCTCGAACAACTGCCCGATTCAACAGGGGACACGCTGGCTTCAAGCCAGCCCCCCCTCGTCAAATTGTTAACCGACCGAATGGCTTGACCGACAATTTCCGGTTCATCGCCAGATGCAACGTTACAAAAAAGCGAATACAATCTCGAACGAGGCTACAACATTGGTCTCAAAAAATTGCGGGCGTAACTCAGTTAGTAGAGTGGTAGCTTCCCAAGCTGCATGTCGAGGGTTCGAGTCCCTTCGCCCGCTTGTTTTTTTGTTCGGATTGCTTCCGACGTGGCTGAAATTGATTTGGCACTCTTTCGGTTTGCCTCGTAGCTGACTTTCGCCCGTCGCCCAATCGCCATTCCGACTGGAAATTACTCCCGCCATGGTTTCGATTGGCGGAACAGGTCGAGGCGGGATTGGAAGTCGGCTTGGTCAGAGGGATCGGCCAAGCTGATTGCGCGCTGCTGTGTTTCCATGGCTTGCGGGAAATCGCCAACTTCTGCCAGCGCAACAGCGAGCGTATCGAGATATTGGGGGTTGGTATTGCCAGTCTTTTCGCAAGCCTTTGTTGCCAGCTCAACGGCGCGTTTGCCGTCGCGACGGTCATCCGCCGGACAACTGCCGAGGAAGTGTGCGTATTCGTTGAGTATCGCCGGGTGGACACCGGGCTGGCTGACGACTTCGTCAAGTTCTGCCACCAACAGGTCGTATTTTTCAAGCTTGCGCCAAACTGCCCGCCGTCGACCGCGATAGAACCAGTAGTCGGGTTTGAGTTCAACGGCTGAGTCGAGATCGGCCAGGGCTTGCGGTAGCTGCTCCTGCATGAAGCGGCACCACCCGCGATCGCTCAACGCCGTCGCCTTGCGACCAGTCAGTCCGGTTCCCACTTCGACGCTGACGCCGGGCTCGGCAAGGCGTTTCTCCAATCCTTCCAAAACCAGCGAGAATTCTTTATCGGCCAATTCGAACTGAAGAGTGCGCATAAAGAAATTGCCTCGCGCGCTTTGGACGAAGGTTCGATCCAATACGATTTTTTCAGCTGCATCGAAATCGTTGTGAGCGGCGACCAGATCGTTGTTGTACTCATGAACCAGAGCCCGTGACAACAACGCCCTTCCGAAATCCGGTTTTAGCCGAAGGGCTTCGGTGTAGTCCGCGATCGCGTCGTCATGGTGACCGAGATGTTTGTGCAGCCCCCCGCGATGCAGGTATGCTTTAGGCGTTGGGTTGGTCGCGATGATTTTATCGAAGTGGGCCAGGCCCTCCTCAACTGGAATCACGAATTTCGACTGGAGGTAGCCCTGCGAATCGGCGATCCAAAGCCAGTTGTCACGGACAACTCCCACACGCACGATTGCGCCTCTTTCCAAACGTTCGCGGACTTTGCCTTGAACGCGCACCTCCGCAGAGTCGGAGATGACAATCACTTCCCGACCGGTGAGATCCATCACCACTGTCTGGGCCACAGTCCTTCCTGCCAGGATCGCGGTGAGAAGAATCGCAATCCACGGCGGCAACCGGTCAATCCAATTCAAGCCGGTGCGAAAAGACATGTTCATTTCCCAGGTTCCGCTGAATTGTTGTGGACCTGTTCCAGTTTCGAACGCCATGAGCCGGCCTTTTCTGTGTCACTCTTTAATTCGTACAGTTCAATCAGGTACCCAATATAGGCGAAGATATCGGCCCGGCAGGAATGCGGTATTTTGGAAAACTGCTTGATCAGGCCGGCACAGCCCTGTTCGAGCGAATCAATCGCGGCGGCCGTGTTTCCCTGCTTCCAAAGGCAATAGCCCAATTCAGCCCGGGCCCGGTCCAGTGGCCAATAGGTGTCGGCCAGCGGGACTTTTCCGCCCCGTCCCAGTTCGAGTGCGAGTCGAAGTTCCTTTTCAGCGTCGGCAAACTGATCCTTGGCGCGAAGGACTCTTCCCAGACTGCAATGCGATTCAAATTGTTGGGCGACAGGCGGCGGTTCCGGTCCATCCAGCATTTCGATCCACTTCCGGCAAAAGATTTCGGCTGGTTCCAGCTGACTGGTTTTCAACCAGGCGTTGACCAGGGCTTCACGAGCCCATTGTAACGGGCCGAATCCAGGGCTGTGTTCACAGACTGATTGCAAGAGAGGGACCGCCTCTGCAAACCGGCCGGCGTCGCGGTAATTGACAGCAAGATTGAGCAGATAGGACAGGGTGTTCACGTTGTCCGGGCCGTACCGCTTTTTTGCCAGTTCACAGGCCCGCTCGAACAGCGGAATGGACTGATCGAGTTCGCCACGCTTCCAATGGATGGTAGCGAGATTGTTCATCGTGTCCAGCATCACATTGGAATCTTCGTCAAACAGTTTGCCGGCCGAATCCAGAATCTGGCGATGAATCCCTATTGCACGGACATCTTCACCAGACTGGAACAAGCCTCCGGCAAGAAGAAGCTTCGAGCGGAAGGTTGCAGGATATTCGGCGCCCTGAAAACTGGAGCGGGTCTCATAGTTGTCCTCCAGCAGAGGGATCGCTCGACGGGATTGGCCAATCTCGAACAGCGAACGAGCCAGCAACGATTCACTGTCGAGTTCGCCGGAATCATGGCGATTTCTGGCTGATTCCAAATCCGGAAAGTGTTCCAGCAACAACTGCACTGCCTGCTGGCTCTGTTGGCTGCTGATCAGATGATACGCCAGCTTGTTGATGGCCCGTCGCCGCTGGGGTGCATCAGGTTCGAAGTGCTGGATGGCGAGATCGAGAATCGCGCGGTATAGCGCCGTAGCTTCAGCAGAATTGCCCCGTTCAAATTCCATCTTGGCCAGTACGTAGCGGCTTTCAAGATTCTCTTCTGATCCGGAGTCCAGTGCTTCGCCCTGTTTCAAAACCTCGCGATGGAGACGCTCGGCCTCGTCTGTCCGACCCACTGCTGATAACGCTCTCGCGAGTTGGAACTCGCATTTGATCCGGCTGGTACTGATGCCTGGCGCATCAGTTTCGTCAGCGGGGTAAAGCGTGCGAGCCCGCTCCAGCAACGGCAGCGCCTCATGGTGCATCCCCTGGTCAAGCAGAACCTTGCCCACGTTGGTCAGCAATTCGGCCTGCACGATTGGTTGCCCGGCAAACCTGGCACCCAGTTGATCGTCCGACAATCGGGGCAGGACCCTTCGCAGCAAGTCTTTGAGTGTCGGATTCGCCGCGAACTCGAATTCCTCCAGGCCCATTCCGCGCAGGCGATTCAAGCTGGCAAACTGGAATTCCGGCTCGGATTGGCCGAGCAGGTCGACGTAGAAAAACTCGCGTACGACGTTGGAAATGGCAGAGTGCCGTTCGGCAATTGTACGCTGGGCCCGCGTTTCACCTAGTGCGTTCAAGGCCGCGGTTTCGGATTTCATCGCACGGTCTGTCTGTTGATCGGCTCGCATTTTTTCGGCGGTGATCGTCTGCAGCTGATCGCGCAGCCGTTGCTGCTGGAGGAGCGCAACACCCAGACCAACCCCCAGTGAGAGGAATGCCACAGCCAACGCCACAGCCAACGCCGGGTTGCGAAGACACCAGCGATTCAAACGGACGACTGCCGTGACAGGTCGAGCAACGACCGGTTCGCCTGCCAGCCAGCGCTGCAAGTCAGCACCCAATTCGGCGGCGTGCGTGTAGCGCTGCTGCGGAGATTTTTCGAGGCACTTCAGGCAGATCGCCTCAAGGTCGCGAGGCACGCGCGCGTTCAACATTCGCGGAAGCTTCGGTGGCCGGGACTCGACGGCCTTGAGTGTCGCGATGTCCGACTCTTCCCGAAACGGCGGTCGCCCAGTCAGCAATTCGTACAGGATTGCACCCAATCCATAAATATCGACCGCTGGTCCAATCTGGTCGTCCCGACCGATAGCCTGTTCCGGCGACATGTAGGAAGGAGTACCCAGCAGCGCACCCTCGCGGGTCAATCCGGTACTGGCCGGGTCCGCAAACTTGGCCAGACCAAAATCGGCGATTCGGAGTGAATCGGCAAGTTCCTGGTCGTCGGACTTCCGTTCCCCCGGCAAGGAAGACAGGAGCACGTTGGCCGGCTTTAGATCACGGTGGACAACACCCCGCTGATGGGCATGACCGACAGGTTCGGCCAGACGTGCAACGATCTGTGCCGCAAGTCGACAAGGCAGCACACCCCGTCGAGCGATCAGCGCGGCCAGCGACTCGCCTGGCACATATCCGAATGCGATGTACTGGATCGGACCGTCAAGATCGGTTTCATGAAGCGGGACAATACCGGGATGGCTGAGCATCGCTGCGGCCCGGGCTTCGCGTTCAAAGCGGGTCCGCGCGTCACGAGAAACCAGTGACTGGGGCTTGGGGATCTTTAGTGCAACCAGACGGTTCAGCACCGGATCAAGTGCCAAAAGCACGATGCCGAATCCGCCCTGGCCGATCTCGCGGACAATGTCGAACCGGCCGATTCGCTTCGGCAACCGAAGCGGCTTGTGACTGGAATTGGCCGAACCGATTGGATTGGTATCGGAAGAAATCGCGGCCGCAGTTTCAATGTCAGAGCGCACCGGCGGCAAGTTTGCGATCGCAAAACGGACCAGATCCAGCCCGCGTCTGGCAGGCTCACCGAT
This sequence comes from Planctomycetota bacterium, assembly GCA_043768885.1. GTDB lineage: Bacteria > Planctomycetota > Planctomycetia > Pirellulales > Pirellulaceae > BJ22. The sequence continues at coordinate 4,354 of JAYVKA010000010.1, read as the reverse complement.
ATTTGCTTTGGGTTGCTTTTCCGGTTGTTCCCCAAATGCTTCGGCCAGCGCCAGGATTTCTTCATCGCTGAGCTGGGCCAACTCGTCTTTCGCCAACAGGGTTGACTGTTCCCGGGAGTGGTTCGACATCGGCATCATTCCTGGCTGTGCAAGCGTTGAAGTTCAGCCAGTGCCCGGTACCATAGTTTGGCCGCACTACTGGTCGAGATTCCCATACGTTCTCCGATTTCGTGGAACTGAAGTTTGTCCCAATTCCTCAAGCGGATTACCTGACGCATTGGATCAGGCAATTTTTCCACACAGTTGTTAATCCAGATGGCTTGTTCGCGAGCCATCGCATCACTGCAGGGAGTGAGCTGGTCGTCGGCCGGGTCTCGGGGCATTCCGGCAGAATCGGCCGGTGCAAGAGACAACTCGATCCTGGCGTTGCGCTGTTTGGTACCGAAGCGCCGGTTCAAACCTCGAGCTTCATTGACCAGGATCTGCCGCAGCCAGCCAAGAAACTCTTCGGCCGACGTTCCGCGAAAGTTGTCAAACTCTCCGGCCGCATTCAGCAGTGTTTGCTGGACGATATCGGATTTTCCAGCCTTGCCAGAAAGCTGCGGGTTTTGGTGTTGTCCAGCAAACCACTCGAGATAGCTTTGCACCTGGACAAACAAGTCGTTGCGAGCGGCGGCCGAGCCGGCTCTTGTTGCTGCCAACAAGGAATCCAGGTCCACGGAATCGATCGACCCTTCATCCGATTCGTTCATAAACCGACTTTCGCATTTTCGCCAGGAGACCGTTGCTGGTTTCATCATAGCTGATTCCTGACGTTCGGCGAAAACTTTGCAGCGCATTCGTTCCGGGGCAAATAGCGGGTTTCCCATGCCCCGATTTTCCGCCCAAAACCTAACCGTTTCGACGTCGTCGAAACATCCACATGCCCAACAGTGGGCACAGTGTTAATGCCGAGGCAGGTTCCGGTATGCTGCTAAAACTGTAACTGAAAGAACTACTCCCACTGTCATTGTCGAAAACATTTATCGACGATGACCCAATCAGGCGATAGTCGCCGGCCGTCAATGTGCCGGAAACATCAAACGACCCCAGACCGCCGGGCAGAGAAAATGAGTCAAATCCGCCATTCTGCCAAACAATGCCGTCCCATCGCTGAAGTATTACGCGATTGCCCCCAGAGGGATTTGGCTTGGTTGACTGAACACTGCCATTTATCGAAAACTGTCGGATATCCGTAACCGTAAAATTCAAGATCAAATTGTTGCCTGGACTCGACGAGTTCATCAACGCACCACTTCCTATTCCCGTTGTAGAGCATGACGAAGTCGTGCTCCCAATCGCTGAGATCGTGGTAACAGCCGAGGGAAATGGGCTAATGAAAAAACTGTGGCCAACCATTATGTCGGCGCCAGCGGTCCAGAAGCCTGATGGACCGTCATTGCCCTGGTTGGAACCGGAATACGAATCGGCCACGGTATCGCCCGCCTCCAATACTCCATCCAAAATAGTATTGCCGCCGACATTACTTGCGGCAAAGCCGTAAACGTAGTTGTAATTGGTCTGTGACGACCGGCCCGTCATCACGATATCGGCCGACGCCAAATTGGAGGCCAACACAAGACCGGAGACAGCGGCCAATAACAAGCAGACTGGCAAACACTTCTTCATCGACTCTCTCCCAATTTTGATTCAAAACGCGGATCGCCGAACGAATGCGGCAGTCAACAGATGGGAACCGTAGTCAGCTTTTCCCCGAAATTTGCAAATCTTTTCAATTTTTCCGGTAAATCAGGAAAAATCGACTGATCACCGCATCCATTGGATTGGCAAGGGGAAGTTCTTTTCTGTCATCGTGCCAGGAAGAACGTGGAAATCAACCGGAAATCGTCGGAGCAAACGAAAATGTCAGTTGGCATGAAAATTCACCGGATCGGCTTCATGATTCTTGCAGCCGCCATGGCCACATCAGCCACGTCTATCGGCCAGGCCCAATCGGCGGCGGAAAAAGCCCAGGCCGAATGGAATCGCATGAAAGAAATGACGGAGACCCTGACCGCTCCGGAGTATGTCGGCAGGAATCCCGATGCAGACCTGGTTGCTGTCGGAAACCTGGCCAGTTATCGCGAGCACATGGAAAACGTCGCTAAAGAATTTGCGGCGGAGATCAAAGACGACAATCAGCCGTTCCGAAATCTCGGATATATGCTCGGGCACATGGAAACGGCACTCACCGGTTTTGAGCGGGCCGCCCGGGAATACGGTTCGCTGCAAGCGATCCAGGGAGACCTCGAGCATGTATTGACCATGGCGAAAAGAGCGGTTGAGAACGAAGCCCCCGCTTATTTCCGGCCGGAGAATGATATCTGTCGCAGCACCCAGTCCGCGAAAACGAGAATTCGATACCTGCAATCTTTTTCTCCTGGCTCGGAAGATCTGAAGTCCGCCATAGGGCAATTTGAGCAAACCATTCTTCAGGTTCGCGAGATCGAACAAAGCCTGTCGGACGGCATTTTGAAACAAAATGAACTTCCACCCGATGAGTATCAGGCTGACGACCGGGAGGCCCTGTTAAAACTGCTCCGCGACAAATGGACAAAAGAAGGAACTGCGGCGGAAGTGCTCAGGGTCGGCATTGTTGCTCCCGAGTGGAATCGCAGCGTGACGTGGGAAATCCAAAACCGGACTTTGTACAAAGTTGATCAAAGCCGCATTCAGGGCTATGTCATCGTCAAGCACAACGATCAGGTGGCCGCGCGACACAGTATCAACCTGATCAAGGACCATTTGTCCAACGACAAACTGAGTGCAGGTTTTCTGAACGATCCCAAGGCCGACCCGGAACTAAACAGTCAAATTCTGCTGACCAAAATTCAGTAGTTCAGAGTTGTAGGTTATCGACGATCCAACTGCCAACCCAAACATCTTCTGAACCCGTCCAAACAAACTCGTTAACAAATAGCGTCCAGACAATAAGGAAAAAACAACATGTCAAAGCTGTCAAAGTATTCACCGTCAAAACAAGCAACTCTCATCGTGTCCGTTTTGGCAATGGCCGTTTGCCTGGGCTGTGCAGGAGAGACGCCCGCGAAAACAGCGAACGCCAAACCGGCCGGTTCCAGTTCTGCAAGCGAGACGGTCGCAAAGTCCCAGAATACAAAACCAAAAATGTTGGTTGATCTTCCGCAAATCACCGCGGCCAAGACTTTGATGATGGACGACTGTTCGCAGATTTCTTTCATGGCCGACGACGCAGCATTCACCAAGTCCCGCACTGGAGAACTCAATGCACTGGGAATCATTGATATTGCGGCCGCCAAAACAGGGCTCGAACTGATCGCTACCCTGCCGGACAGCCACGACAACCAATTCATCAAGCCACTGAGCGAAATCGTTCCGAAAATTCAGGAATGTTTCAGTCTGTATGAGAAAGCCATCGCTGCGGGCAAGCCATTTTCGGATGGTTCCGAAGCGGGTCCGAAAATGGCCAAACTGGCTTCCGAATATTCCCTGCAGCTTTCCGTGGCGATTGATGAGTCCCTGAAACTAACGGAACAAAAATAAGCGGCAAGCATCGCGTTCGTCTTCCGGCCAGGTGCCACGCTGGACGGGCTGAAGCACCACACGTGATCACTGAAATTGACGATTTTCCAACAAGGGTACCGCCATGAACGCGTTCAAAAAGAGGTTGTTCGGAATCAATAGCCGGAATTCACACGACTGCAATCAGCGGTTGGTCCCAGCGAAAACAACCCGGAAAACGAAACGCCAGAGTTGTGGAAACAAACCCGGCAGCCTGACTTTTGATCGGCTGGAATCGAGACAGATGTTGACCGGTGACTTCGTGTTTGCGGCGGCTCAAGGGAACAGTGTCAACGCGATCATAACGGATTCCTTGGGAAATGTTTATTCGACCGGTCAATTTTCCGGTACCACGGATTTTGATCCTGGGCCAGGTGTTGTAAATCTGACTGAAAGCCAAAATTCATTTGCCTTTCTTTCGAAAATGGATGCCGCCGGCAATCTGGTCTGGGCCAAACACATTGGTGGTTATTCCGGCAATGCTCTGGCGCTCGATGGTCAGGGAAACATCTACGTCGCGGGAACTCTGGACGGGACCAGCGACTTCGATCCAAATCAAGGGGTAATGAACCTGACCAGCGTCGGTAGCCGTGATGCCTGCGTGTCCAAGCTGAGCGCAACCGGCAACGTGTACTGGGCGCGGAACGTCGGTTCCACCGCAGATGATTTTGCCACTGCGATTGCAGTTGATGGATTGGGCAACGTGTTCGTTGGCGGGACCTTTTCGGGCACGGCAGATTTTGATCCAGGGGCAGGAACTTTTAACCGGAACACT
>JAYVKA010000009.1:0-6827 GCA_043768885.1 Planctomycetota bacterium | reverse complement strand
TCGAAAATTTCGTTGGGCTCGCGGTAATTCCGTTTGGACTTGGACATTTTCTGTCCGTCCTCACCCAGCATCAACCCCAACACGATGCAGTTTCGGTAGGGGTGCGGGTAAGCAGAATCCACTTCGTTTTGGTCCTCGCCAAACAACAGTGTGCTAATCGCGAGCAGGCTGTAGAACCAGCCACGGGTTTGGTCGAGTGCTTCGCTGATAAAATCTGCGGGGAACTGCGGTTCGAACCGTTCCTTGTTTTGATGCGGATAACCCCATTGGGCGAATGGCATCGCGCCGCTGTCGTACCAGCAATCGATGACTTCTGTCGCCCGCTGCATTCGACTGCCCGGAGCAAACGGCGAATCGTATGTGACGTGGTCGATGTAGGGTTTGTGAACCCGAAGGTCGTCAACCAGTTCCGGGTTCTTGGCCTTTGCCGCATCCCAGACTTCGGTTCCGGTCACACCAGGTTTTGCGAGCAGTTCGTCGTAACTGCCGAACGCTTCCATCTGCCCGGTTTTTTCGCAAACCCAAATCGGCAGTGGCGTGCCCCAGTATCGTTCGCGCGAGAGGGCCCAATCGACGTTGCTTTCCAGAAAATTTCCAAAGCGGCCGTCGCGGATGTGTTCGGGCAGCCAGTTGATTTGCCGGTTATTCTCCAGCATTCGATCGCGGAACTCGGTGGTCCGGATGAACCAGCTTTTTCGTGGATACTGGATCAGCGGATCTTCGTCGGCCCGCCAGCAGAATGGATACTCGTGCAAGTATTGATCGAGGAAATACAGTTTGCCATCGTCTTTCAAACGGCGAGTGATCGCCTTGTCGGCATCCTTGACCCACTGGCCTTCAAAATCCGGGGCCTCGTCGGTGAATTTTCCGTTGGGCGCAACGGCACAGATTAGTTGCGGGCCCTGGCCATCGACGAAACGAGCCTGTTCGGTTTGCAGCAATTCGTAATCGACTTCGCCAAATGCCGGAGCCTCGTGAACTGCGCCCGATCCGCTGTCCGTCGTTACGAAATTCGCCGCGGTGATTCGCCAGCCGACGTGCTGCTTGCCGCCGGACTTTAGTTCGCCAGTCAATTCGCCTTGTTTGGAATAGTAATAGTCAAACGGCGGCTTGTACCGCAGCCCAACCAGTTCGCTCCCCATGCAAGTCGATTTGATTTCGAGTGGGCGTTTTATCTTGTCACTGATTTTTTCAACGAGGTCCTTTGCGAAAACAAGATTCTGGCCGAGTTCGGCGTCGAATACGGTCGCGTACTCGATCGATTCATTCACGGCGGCGAACTGGTTGCTGGGCAAAGTCCACGGCGTCGTTGTCCAAACCAGTAAGCTCGTATTCTCGCGGTCCAATAACGGAAACAAAACGAACACACTCGGATCAGCGACTTCGCGATAGCCCTGCCCCACTTCGCCCGCGCTGAGCGCCGTTCCGCCCTGGGCCCACCACCAAACGATTTTGTGTCCCTGATACAACAATCCGCGGTCGAACAAGGTCTTAAGCGACCACCAAACCGATTCGACATAACTTTGGTGATAGGTGACGTAGGCTTCGTCCAGTTTTATCCAAAACCCCAGCCGCTCGGTCAGCCGCTCCCATTCCTGCATATAGCGCCAGACACTTTTCTGGCAGAGCTGGATAAAGGGTTCGATGCCGTAGGCCTCGATGTCTTCCTTCGAGTGAATGCCCAATTCCTTGCAAACCTCGACTTCGACCGGCAATCCGTGCGTGTCCCAGCCAGCTTTTCGTTCACACGAGTACCCCCGCATCGTTCGATAGCGCGGGAACAGGTCTTTGACGGCCCGAGTCAGGCAGTGACCCGGATGCGGTTTGCCGTTGGCTGTCGGAGGGCCTTCGAAAAAGATGAAGGGCGGAGCACCTTTCCGTTGTTCCATCGACCGTTCGTAGATCCTGTTTTCTCGCCAGAATTCCAGAATACCCTTTTCCAGATTTGGAAAACTGACATTGTTCTCGGTGGGCTGGAACATCAGGTATCTATTCCTTGCGATCGGCTGGGCTGGCAGACAGGAAATCAGTGGCGAAAGAGCATCCAATCAGATCCCCGAAAGAGCCTGAATATGCCGCAGATTGGCGGTCATGTAAACGCGGCATGCAGTCCTAACAGACTGTAGCTGTCCTGGAACTCCCGTCCGACGCAAATGAATTCGGGATTCCGTCCGGTTTCCAACGAGAGTAGCCGCCGGGATGAAGTTCATTTCACGACAGGGACGATGGGACGAGGCGACAGGTTCGCTTGCCAGTCAGACCCAATTACGGCTTTTTCTTGTCGGATTTCTTTTTTTCGCCAGCTTTTCTGCCAGCGTTCTTTTTGTCGGCCAGCGGGTTGATATCGATATCGAGATGGCCGAACTCAGCCCGGAATTCGTCGCCGTATTTGTCGTCTTCCAACGCGTATTCTCCTTCGATTTCTTCTTCGAAATCGTCGTCGAAATCCTCGTCAAAGTCGTCTTCCTCGAACTCGGCGATTATGTCGTCCGGCTCGGCCAGCGGATCAGGAATCGTGACATCGGCCACGGCTTCGAGGTCTTCGAAGTCGTCATCATTGTCATCAATATCGTCGCTCATATTTCTCTCTCTACGTTTCGGGCCTCCAATTATCCATCACAACGCAAGATTTGTCCATGCTGGGGATCGGACAACTTTGATTGTTTGCCGCAATATTCTGCGGCTAAGTCGTGTATTCCGCATTCAGGCGAACATAGTCGGCGGTCAAGTCGCTGGTCCAGTGTTCAGATTGCCCTGGACCATCGCCCAGACAAAGGCCGATTTCCGTATCAAACTGCTCACGAATCAGTCGACTCAGGGATTTCGCGTCAAACTTTGACGGCTCGCCATGCTGAAAGACGACGGTGCCGTTGATCGAAAGGCTGGTTTTTTTCAGGTCAAACTGGACACCTGCATACCCAGCCGCCGAAACAATTCGCCCCCAGTTCGGATCGGCACCGGAAACGGCCGTCTTGACCAGGTTGCTCATCGCGATGGTACGGGCGACCCGTTCGGCCCCTGCCTCATCACTGGCACCGGTGATGGAAATGTGAATCAGGTGCGACGCCCCTTCCCCGTCAGCGGGAATCATCCTGGCCAATTTCAAAGCGCACTCATTGAGCACTCTTTGAAACTCGGACCGCTCTGCATCGGTGGGTGTGTACTTGCTTGCCGGAGGCGCCAGCAACAAACAAGCGTCATTTGTGCTGGTGTGTCCTTCGACGCTGATCCGGTTAAAGCTTTGATTGGCAGCCGCACGAACGGCCGTATTGGCCTGGTCAGGTGTCAAGGGAAAATCAGTCACCATGATGGCCAGCATCGTTGCCATCGAAGGCCCGATCATTCCCGCCCCCTTTGCCATGGCGGCTACTGACCAGGAATTTTTGCCTGAACCGAATTTGCGAATGACCGTTTTTCTGGTGTGGTCCGTAGTCATGATGGCCGACGCGGCGCCCAGGAAATCGTCCGCCGATTTTCCAAGACACCCCGCCGCCTGGCCGATCCCGCTTCGAACCCGGTCCACAGGTAAATGCTGACCAATGACTCCGGTGGAAAGTACCAGCACATCCTGAGCCGTGACTGCAGCACCGTTTTTCGACAATTCTTCCGAAACAGTTTGCGCCATCATCCGGTTGTCATCGATCCCGCGTTGGCCCGTGCACGCATTCGCATTTCCGGAATTCACAACAATCGCCCTCAGGGAATTTCCTGGTGTCAGCTTCCGGTTCCAGTCGATGCACGCCGCATGCACCAGGTTTTGGGTATAAACCCCAGCTGCCACGGCAGGCTCGTCCGAAACGATCAGGGCAAGATCATCCGCCGCTGAGGCTTTGATTCCACAAGGAATTCCTGAAAACCGGAATCCGGCAGGCAGTCTGTCCGACATGTTGGATGGCTCGCTTTTCCTGAATTTATTCGGCGGGTCTAATTCGCATTTGATTATCGCAAGGCAACTGTTTCCGACAATCCAAACGCGACGTTCATGTTTTGGACGGCCGCCCCCGACGCTCCCTTGATCAGATTGTCGATCACGCTGACGATCGCAACGCGATTGCCGACCTTTCGAACAGTCATGTCGCAGAAATTGGTTCCGGAGACATCGGCAGTTTGCGGAAGATGTTCGGAGCACCGAACAAACGGGCTGTTCTGATAAAAACCAGTCAGGAATTTGGCGATGGAATCGGAATGGTTTTTTCCTGCCGGATGGACATAAATCGTTGACAGAATTCCCCGCGTCATTGGGATCAAATGCGGAACGAATACACAATCGATTTGGTGGCCCGACCAGCGACCAACGATCTGGCTGATTTCCGGACCGTGCCGATGGGTGCCGACGCCGTAGGCCGCAACCGATTCGTTGCATTCGGGGAAATGAAATGCCTGCTTGGGAGTTCGCCCTGCCCCGCTGACTCCGGTTTTCGAATCAACGATGATGTCAGACGTTTGAATCAGGCCTTCACGAACCAGCGGTGCCAGCGGCAATATCGCTGACGTCGGAAAACAACCGGGATTGGCGATCACATCGGCGGTTTCGATTTGCGGACGAAACAGTTCGGGTAACCCGTAAGGGACTTTCCCCAGCCGGCCCGGATCGGCGTGGTCGGCCTGATAGATCGCGGTGAAGTCCTTCAGCGAATTCAAACGATAATCAGCGCTAAAATCCACGACGCGAACCCGGCGTTCCGCCAACTCGCGAACGATGGGACTGCTGGCCGCGTGAGGCAGGCAACAAAATGCGCAGTCTACGTTTCGCGCGAAATCATCAGCGTCGTAGGTTGTGATGTCCAGTTCCAGTCGGTTTCGAAGCGACGGATGAACAGCAGTTACCGGTTGCGATTCTGGTGTACGCGACGTCAATCGCGTGATTCGAGCGTCAGGGTGGCGCAGCAAAATCAGAATCAGTTCGAGAGCCGTATAGCCGGTGGCCCCGACAATGCCTACGCGAATCATTTTGCGGATCAGTCTTTTGGGGTTTCAGTGGCTGGTGCTGGCGGCACTTCCCAGCCGCTGCTGCGGGCCAATTCTATCGACTGTTCCCCAACCTGGTACATGACCCGTATCGGAACGGGCTTGCCGATTAGCCCCTCGATCCAGCCAAGATATTCAAACGCAAGATCGCGCTGGGCCTTGCCTGCCTCGGTATCCTTCCTGGCCTCTTTGGCCGCTTCTTTGGTTTTGGTCTTGAATCCAGTAACTGCGTTGTCAGCAGCGATCTGAGCCTGATTTTCGCGGACTACAAGGGCCTCGTGGTTCGCCCGATAAGCGTTGACAAAAAGATCCAGCTCATGGCGTTTCATGTTGGTCATTCGGCCAGCAACAACCGTTTGAACCGTCAACTCGAGTTCCACTTTGCCGCGAACCCGTCCGTCCATCGCCAACCACAGTAATCGCTCCTCCGGCAGTGACCGAAAAAAAATCCGGGCCGGCTCCTTGTTCTCAAACTTGTCGTTCTCCAGCATCGCCTCTTCGGTCCAGCCACGATCGGCCAGCAATTCCCCGAACTCAATCGTGACCTTGTCGGAATTCGGCATCCAGGGAATTTCCATCTTGAGCGTAGATTCCAGTCGATCCGCATCCAGGGCCGGAGCATCAAACGAAATGGTTTCCCGCATCCATGTTTTGTAAATTCGACCGCCAGCGTTGATTCGAATCGCCGAATTCACGAAACAGTTCGCCGGATGCTTGTCATCGATCGAATCGTTCCACTGGAAAACAAGTTTTCCGTTGGCATCCAGTTCGAGGTTCGCGACATTCTCCAACTCCTCGTTCGCACTTTTTTTCGACCATGCCAATTTCCATTTGTGGCCGCTAGCCTGCAATGCAAACCAGTTTTTTCCCCGCCCGTTTGTTTCCGGGTCATATTCCAGCGAGACCGTTACTTCGCCTGCCGGACCGCCTGGCAATGTCCCGATTTCCTGTGGCTCGTGGTGAGTGCCATCGAGCAATGCAAACGAAGCCGGCATCGTCTCTACGACTTCGGCATTTGGAGCAACGGTTTCGGTTTCCGGTTTGGAATCCTGCGTGCCGGTTGGATCAAGCAGTTTCGCTGGAGGCTGGGTGGTTTCCGCCGGTGTTGTACGTTTTTCGTCAGGTGACGGAACTGCGGGGACAGGCGGGTCCGGCACCAGTTTTGGGACGGAAGGCTTATCGGCAGCAGCGGTCGTCAATTCAGATGCGGCCGGTGAATCAGTGGCCGTCTTCAATGCCACACTGGAATCGTCGTCAGTGGGGTCTTTTTTGATTTCGGCTGCAATGATTTCGGATTCAGACGAATTCTCGATGTCCGGCTGGACGGCGGTTTTGGGTTTGGCCGGTTTCGACGTTCCGCTTCGTCCTGACCGACCGGTGTTGCTGGTCTTTGTTTCGCGCTGGGCAGTTTCGCCACTGGCCTTCGGTCCGAATTTTCCCCAGGCGAACCACCCGACGACGCAGGCCAACGCAATGATACTGACGATCGACACGATTTTTGGAATGGCACTTCGTGCCGCTGGTATTGCTGGAGCCTTCCTGGGTTTGGCAGAACTGGTTGCTGGCACTGGTTTCGGCTGAGCGGTACTGGCGGCGACAAACGGCGATGCTTTGGCAGGTGCATCGAATGTTGCCGGTTTCTCGACAGCACCATTTGCAGCGATCGTCGCTTGCGAAACAGCCGGCGTCGGTCGCTTTTCAATCTTGCCAATCAACTCGGAGATTTTGTCAGACAATAATTTTGCACGAGTTTCCGGTTCGCTACTCGTCGCCAACGACTTGAACGCACCGACCAGCGAATCCCGGTTCGGCTGGGACAGCGCCTTGTCGATCGGCGCGGACACGAGAAGCTTGCCCGC
>JAYVKA010000008.1:0-4401 GCA_043768885.1 Planctomycetota bacterium | reverse complement strand
GCCCGCTTCCGGACTTTTATCGCGATGGACCTCGGGGTCAGTGTCGAAGACGTCTCGGCGATGCTGCTGGGCGGACACGGCGACACGATGGTTCCAATTCCATCGTGCACCAGCGTTGGAGGAATTCCGATTACCCAGTTGATGGACGAAGCGACACTGGAGAAGCACGTCGATCGGGCACGAAAAGGTGGCGCGGAAATCGTGGCGTTGCTGAAGACTGGCAGTGCTTATTATGCTCCTGCTGCAGCGACGGCCCAGATGGTCGAAGCGATTGTGAAAGACAAGAAACGACTGATCCCCTGTGCTGTGAAATGCGACAAGGAATACAACGTCGGCGGCTACTACGTCGGCGTGCCGGTAATTCTGGGCAGCGCCGGTGTTGAGAAAATCATCGAGCTGAAACTGACTGCCTCCGAGCAAAAAGCTTTTGATTTCAGCGTCGCCGCCGTGAAAGAACTGGTCGCCGCGATGGATAACCTGATGGCCGCAGCCGTGTAGGGTCCGCTGTGCGGACCACTTCAGTTAATTTTGCAACGATTCACCCGTGACAGGGCTCTGCCCTGTCACGCAGTGCATTCGGGGCTCTGCCCCGCCTGGGGCACGCATGAACAGGCATTGCGATCGGGAGGCGGAGCCTCCGTTGCAGTGCGTTACAAGGCGGAGCCTTGTAACGAGTAGTGGAAATCACAAGTGAAATTGCATCTCTTGCCCCCGGTTGTGGCATGGCCTGATCGTGCCATGTTTGAATTCGCATTGCGGACTGCTTATGATTGCGTCCGCCAACTTGAGTGATTTTCTGCAAATGTTTTTCGGAGTTCTTTTCCCGGAAACGATGTTCCATGCTGTGCAGTGGGTGTGGTGAAGAGTTTGCTCCTGAGCCTGGGCGGCCAGCCTCCGGGCGTGGTCTTTGTCCGGACTGCGCGGACCCGATCCACAGCCAGGATCTTTTCCCGACGCGGTCACTCACTGATTCCGAGAAAGCGGCTTTCATTTTTCCCGAACGATTTGAACCAAAACTGGTTTTGGGAGAAGGTGCTTTTGGAATAGTCACAAAATGCTGGGATCTGACATTGCGTCGCTTCGTTGCGATCAAACGACCGAAGCATCATTCGGTCAATCAGGAACTGTTTCTGCGTGAAGCCCGCGCGGCCAGTCAGTTGAGCCATCCAAACATCGTCCGCATTTTCGACGTTGGGGAATACCAAAAAACGGCCTACATCGTTTCGGAGTTTATCGACGGACACACCCTTCGTCATTGGCTGCACAAGAACCAGCCTTCGTTCGATGTCATTTGCGAAAAATGCGGGATCATCGCGGACGCGATTGCCAGTGCCCATGACAATGATGTGATTCATCGGGACCTGAAGCCAGGCAACATCATGATGGATACGACGGGCCAGCCGCGCATCGTGGACTTTGGCTTGTCCCATTCCCGCAATTCGGGAATCGATACACTGCTTGTTGAAGGACGGCCGATTGGCACTCCAGCCTACATGGCACCCGAACAGGTAAGGGGCCAATCCGATGAAATCAATACGTGGAGTGATGTCTATTCGCTCGGAACAGTTCTTTACCAGATGCTGACCGGGCGATTGCCTTTCTCGGGAAATTCGCGGGAAGTACTGGACGCGATCATTTCAGATCCTCCACCGCCCCCGCGTTCGGTCAATAACCAGATTCCGGTGCCACTGGAAGCAATCTGCCTGAAGGCCATCGCGAAAAAACACGAGGATCGATACCAGACTTGCCGCGAGTTGGCGATGGAGCTACGCCATTACCAGAACGGGCGAAAACTGGTTGCCTATCCAGGAATGTACCCACGCCGGGCAAAAACCGTTTTTCGCAGAAACTTCATGGCGGGTACGGCTGGCGTTTGTGGACTATTGCTGACCGGGGGAATCTATTGGGGCTGGAAGGACTGGCAGAACCGCAATCCCCGCATCCCGGTAATGATCGAATCCAGTCCACCGGAAGCCCTGTTATCGTGGCTTCCATTCAATTTCGAAACCGGAGAGTTTTCCGTTTCCAGAATGAGCAGGTCGATCGCCGGAAGTTTGACCAGATTGGCCCCTGGTTTTTACAAGGTCTTGGTAACGGCGGGGAGTGAGTACTTCGAAGTCTTCCGCACGGTGCCACAATCGGCTTTAAAGGCATCAGGGGAGGTTGCAAACTTCTTCAATGTCGAGATTGAATACCCTCATCGCTGGTCGGGCAACATCGACGAAGTTGTTCAGCTCAAGACTGTCAAGATTGTGCCGGTTTCAAGCGTTCGTGATGGAATGGTCTGGTATGGAAGTGGTGTCGTTCGATTTCCCGATAATCCCGACATGAACTACGTGTTGCGGGGTGTTACTCGAAACCTCGGTTCGTTCCTGATCGATACGGACGAGATCACTTTTCAGGATATGAAGGACGTTTTTCCAAAACTGGAATTGCCGGAAGGATTTGAGCCAACCAGCGCGGTGACCGGTGTTTGGATGGATATCGTCCTGACCTATTGCGAACTCTCCGGGACCAACCTTCCAACGGTCTACGAGCTGCAATTGGTGGCCACAAATGGAGGCAAGACTCGCTATCCTTGGGGCGACGAGAAGGCGAAGGACATGTTGGAAGATGACACGGGGCCGAAAGAGACTGGCTGGGATTGCAACCAATCCGTTCCGCCCATAGTCAATCTTTATGGCGGAAATTCGGAATGGACGGAAACGCCATTCATTGAATTCTCTTTCGATATGGAAAACTTTAAACCGGTGGTCCCCTCGGACTCACTGGCATTTTCTTCGATACATCAGGGTTCAATGTTTCCGGAAAACTGGCTAACAGTCTCCGGAGACGCGAATCCCTGGATTGACGGCGATTCCGGGTTCACGCCGTGCTCAGCAAAGTACTCGAACCCGAATCTCGGCTTCCGTACGGTACGCAGGCTGAACGATGTGGTTGAATAACATTCATTTTATCGCACCAAAGGAGAAACAGGATGAGTTCAGATCAGGAAAAAGATCAACCCGGCAATTCCAGATTCAAGAACTTTGCGCAGTTGCAGCTTGCTTTTCAATTCGGCACTACTCAGGCAAAAGACCTGCCGGATCCAAATGACAGGGAAATGCAACTTGCTTTTGAACTTGGTCGTGCCGCAAGAGTTCCTCCCACAACAATGGACAAGTTCTATCCAACTGCTTTGATGTACCGTCAGAATGAACTCTATTATTATGCTGCAAGTTGTTGCCAAGGTTCGGCAAGTTCCCGTCATCCGGGGAAAGTCGTTAGCAATGTGGAGCTTGCAGTTGGTTGTCCCGGCCCAATGGGTGGCGGTGGGCCGGTAATCGAGGAATCCAGTTTGAACAAGGGTGATGACGGCATACCCCATGGAGTCGGCACCCGAAGTGGACTCTCGTTTGGTGTTTATATCGATCCAGGCGTCCTGATTGCGATCCCCAGTTTGGGGCAAGTCGCTAATGTCAGCGACATACAAACTGGGTATAGTGTTGTTGATTTCCAGGGTGCCAATCTCAAGTCATTGACCTGGTACGGCTATCCTGCATTTGGGAATTCGATCGGATTCAGAATCAAGCAAGTAACTTATTCTGGAAACAAATACCTTGCAGCGCACGCTGTCACTGTTGTCAATGCGGGCGCGTTGACTGCTATTCCTCTTTCGGCAATCAACTCTCCTCCAGACAATTCAATGATGTTTTCTCCTTACCTGGGGCGAGTCGATGATCCCGGATACCGTGGTAACGAAACCCTTGATATTGCGATTACTCTTTATTCGTAATTTGGCCAACAATCAGGTTGGAACTACGCACTGTTTGGAAAAGCATGGCGTGCGAGCCAACGTTGGCTTCGTGTGGCCATCCGCCGTTTCGTCGTTTTCCTAAGGACGATGTTGATGAGTTGAAATGTAATTCCCTACCCGGCCAATGTCGTCGAAGGGACACGGGAACAGGATTCCATTGGCGGCGGATTTCCAGGCGTTTTTCGAAATGGCCGTTTTTTTGCCACCCATTCCGCCAGGGAGTGATGGCGAGACCGTATCGACGGGAATTCGGCATTACGCCAGGCAAGATTCACGATTATGGAACTTGCTGTTTTCCGATGGAACTGGACATTACAGCTTGCCGACCTTGATTCCCGCGCCGAGGTTGGCCATGGCGGGGCCGGTGTAGTTTTTGCCGAAGGGGAGGATCATTGGTTCTTCGAAGGGGCGGCCGGGGAGGATGGCGGCGATTTCGTTTAGACGGGTGAGGATGTCGGCGGGGAGCGGGCCAGCGGAGGCGAAGCGGAGACTGGTTTGCAATTGCTCCATGGTTTTCGCGCCGATCAGAATCGTGGAAAGCTGCTCGTTGCCGATCGCAAAACGCAAACACATTTCGGTGATCTGCATGCCGGAGTCGTCGAGCA
>JAYVKA010000007.1:0-8296 GCA_043768885.1 Planctomycetota bacterium | reverse complement strand
GCCCGTCTCTCAGAATGGCGATCCGGTCGCTCAGGCGAAATATTTCGTCCATCTTGTGGGAGATATAGAGAATGGTCACTCCTGACTTCCGCAGCTGATCAATGACACGATCCAGTCTGGCTGATTCTGTTTCGGTCAGCGCGCTGGTCGGCTCGTCCATGATCATGATGTCGGAGCCCATACTTAGCGCGCGGGCGATTTCGATCAACTGCTGGTCTCCCACGCGAAGCTGCCCGGCGATGGTCTTGGGCGAGATATCGCAATCGAGCCGGGAGAGAATTCCCCGCGCTCGATGGTTCATTTCAGCAGACTTCAAAAACCCCCATTGCGAAAGTTCTCTTCCCAAAAAAATATTGGCTGCTACGCTCAATTCTTCGACCAGGTTCAATTCCTGATGAATGATGCTGATACCGTGACTCTCGGCATCCTTGATCCCCGAGAACCGGACGGGTTGGCCCCGAAGCAGGACTTGGCCATCGTATTCGGTGTGCTGGCCGCACAGGATTTTCATCAGCGTGCTTTTCCCGGCCCCGTTCTCACCGCAAATCGAAAGCAGCTCGCCCTCCCGAACGTCCAGCGTTACGGCGCTCAAAGCCGCTACGCCGCCGAAGCGTTTGGATATTGCCCGGACCGAGATAACGGCTTGCTTTAGGATTGCAGTCTTTGGATCGGCATTGGAGTCAGGCATCGGCGGTTATCCGGTTTGCGATTTGGATGCCAGGCTTTTCGCGGCCATCCAGCCGGAAAAAAATTTGGTTGCGGTTAGGAGTCCGACAATCGCCAGGCCCACAACGAGTCCTTTTTTCCACGACCCCGCGTCGCCCGACATCTCAAGGCTGAACGCCAGGACTGCGCCGGAAAGCAATCCAATTGTGAAAATGGAAACGCCCCCCAACCAGCCTGGGAAAAACTGTTTTCGAAAACCTTCCCGCGAATCGGTCAGCTGGTTGAACGCAACTGCCAGGACGACGAGCAAGCCGACGATCATTCCCTTAAAATCGTCTGATGCCGAGGGAATCAGTTTTGCGACCGCATCGATTACGACGCGCAGGAATACGGCTCCCAAAACGACTCCGGAAACCCTTCCGATACCGCCCGCCAAACTGCATCCTCCGATTACCGCTGCCGCGATTGCAAACAATTCCTGTGCCACCCCCTGGCTTTCCGGATCGGATTGCTGAATCAGACTGGCAAAAAGGATTCCGGCAACGGCTGCAGTAAACGAGGCAAAACAATAGGCGAACCACTTCAGCCGATCCGTGCGAATGCCACTCAATCGTGCAGCTTCTTCATTGCCACCCATGGCATACAGATGTCGGCCCAGAACCGTGTGATTGAGAATCACATAAAGGACAAGGGCGATGACCAGAAATACGGTCACAGATATCCAGATGTTGTCGCCGAGTGCGTAAAACTTTGGATCCTGAATGTTGACTTTGATCGTTTGCGTTCCGAACTCGGCGGTTACAGCCTTGTTCATAATGATCGCCAGTGAACGAAGTCCCACTAGCGAAGCGAGAGTGGCAACAAACGGCGGCAACCGAACGACAGTGATCAGCCATGTATGCAACGTCCCGATCAACAGAGAAACTGCCAACGTGATGGCGATTGCGACACCGATCACCCAGCCTGGAATGTCGGCAGTAGGATTGACTGCGTCCGGATTGAGCCAGTTGGCCATTACCAGCATCGACAGGCAGGCGATCGACGAACTGAAGGCGATCATCGATCCGCTGCTGAGGTCAATTCCCCCGGCGATGATCACGACGGCGGCACCGAGGGCAAAAATTCCCAGAATCGCGGCAGGTTGCAGAATCAGCCGCGAGGCATTGTAGGAAAACCGGCTGACGTAAGCATCGTTGATGCATGCGGTCACGCTAAATACGACCAAAATTCCGGCAATCAGAACAATTTCGGTAAGGTATTTTCTTAGCGGATTCACGCAACAACTTCGGTTATTTCAGTTGACCAGGAATAGTTGGAGCCGGAACAGATTTATTGGTTCTACGAACCAGACAATCCCCGCTCACTCAACCACGAATCAAACTCCGTGATCGTAAAGAACTTCACTTCCGGGTCAAAATCACCTGCTTTCAATTCCGAGTTGTCTGGAACTACCACGCGCACATCCGTATGGCGGATATCCCCTTCGGGTGAAGTGAACGATTTGGAACTGGCATCGTAGGCGGGATACAGGGTTTTCACAAAATCCACGTCCTCTTTGTAAAGCGCCCGCATCAATCGTGTCCCTTCATACCCCATTCCGTAAGGGTCCTGAACCACCATCGCATCGACCATGCCGTCCTTCAGATGCTGGATTGCCAGAGGTGCCGCGTCGAAGATTACAATTTTTGTCTGGTCCCGAATCTTTCGCTCTTTGACAACCGTGACAATCGCGTGGGCGTTGTAGGCCCAGATTCCCACGAGAGTATTGATGTCGGGATAATTCTCCAGAGCGTTTCGAACATTGTCTTGCGCGACGTTGTGGTCCATGCCGTCGGACACGCCTACGGCGCGCGTAAAATTTTCTCCGGCGCCATCGGCAAAACCCGAGTTTCGTTCGATCACGTTGGCGACTCCTTCAATGCCGTAGAACGTGGCGTATTTGCCACCATCAGAGCGAAGCTTTTTCGCAGCCAAACCCATCTGCCTGCCACCGAAAGTATTCTTTGTTCCAAGATAGGCGAATCGGGTATCCTTGAAGCGATCCCGATTGACGTCCGAGTCGATGGTCACGACGACGGTTCCTTGCTTGCGAAGTTCGGTCATCGCACTGGCCATGGCCGCGTTGTTGGGATCAATTACGGAAATGCCAACGGCTGCGATGTCGGTTTGGCCGAGATACTGTCGCAGCTTGTCGACTTGTCCCTCTGGAGTCGCATCGTTTTTGTCCATGACGACTTTCAACCCATCCGCATCCAGATCAAAGTCGGCCGCAGCTTTCTCCATTCCGGCCCGCATGGCATCCCAAAATGGGTCATCGCCGTTGGTTAACAGGATGATGCGCTTGGTCTTAATTGGCGACGACGAGTTTGCCGTATTGCTCGCCGCGCCAGAACTGTTTGACTTTTGGCAACCAGTGAGCATACCGATCGCAAAAATCAGCGTGGCCAACGAAAGATGACTGAAGATTCGGGACATCTGGCAGTAATTCCTGGTTAACTGGACGGGTAGTTGGGCAAATTCTGGATCATGCGGCAGGTCGAAATCGGTCAACCCCAATTCTAGGTTCCAGGTTCCTGCTCTCGCAAGTAATCGAAGGCCCGTTTCGAACAGATGATGGACGGGCTGGATTGTGTGGAATGGGGCAGATCGATCTCCAGGGACTCCGTCGGAGCATGCCATGAACTCCAACTTTGCCCGAACGAAGCTGACGTACCGCGAGTACGTCAGCTTTCCGAATGATGGCAATCGGCACGAGGTTATTGACGGAGACCATTACATGAATCCGGCCCCCATTCCCAACCATCAGGCAGCTTCCCGGCATATTCAGTTTCAGTTGTACACGCAGATTGAACGAACGGGTTTGGGGGTCGTGATTGATGCACCGATCGATGTCCATCGAACCGAGTTCGATACTGTCCAGCCGGACCTGGTCGTCGTGATGAAACAGAATCGGATCATTACGCCGACAAAAGTCCAAGGGTCTCCGAATTCGTGCTTTCGCTAAGACCTTTGAGCAATCAACGACCATTTTTGAAATCGAAAACGGCTTTGATGCAGCCGTCTTTTTGGTGGGCGAATGTGTCGTAGGCAGTGATGCAATTTTCCGGATCGAAGCGATGCGTGATCATCGAGTCAATTTTCACGTCGCCGCGCGCGACCCGGTCGGTCAGCTTGTCCATGTAGTGCCGGGCGGGGCAGCGGCCAGTGCGATAGGTCAAGTTTTTGTCATAGGCATCGACGGGTGAAAAGGCGAAACTGGTTGAAGTGTGACAGCCAATCACCGACATGACACCGCCGGGTCGGATCAGCTGGAAAGCCAGCTCCTGGGCGGCCTGCAAGCCGACCAGTTCCATCACGCTGTCGGCTCCCCTGCCCTGTGTCAAATCATGAACCATTGCCAAAGCTTCTGCACCGGTTGCGGCAGTCTGTGCGCCGTAGGCCTGGGCCATTTCCCGGCGCTGCGGAACCAGGTCGATTGCCACGATTTTTTCTGCGCCAAGCAACTTGGCCGCGATCACCGACAGGATTCCAACCGATCCGCAACCGATGACTGCTGTAACTCCTTTCGGATCGATCCCCGCCATTTCGGCGCAAAAATATCCGGTGCTGAAATTGTCGCCAAGCAACAATGCCGATTCCGCGCTCAATCCGTCAGGGACTTTGGCCAGTGTTCCATCGGCGAGCGGTACACGCACCAGTTGCGATTGTCCGCCGTGAAGCCCTTTGCCGCGACTTCGCCAGCCGAACAACTGGTTTTCAGCACAGCGGCTGGTCAGTCCTTTTTTGCAGTAAAAACACTCGCCGCAGTTTGTTGTAAAAGGTGCGTAGGCGCGGTCGCCAACGCGGACTTTCCTGACATCGCTGCCCGTTTCTACAATCCGTCCGACGAACTCGTGCCCCATCACAGTTCCGGCGTCGAGTCCCGGCTCGCGGCCAAAGAACGGATGCAAGTCCGACCCGCACAACCCGGCGACCTCAACCTCGACAATTGCATCACGCGAATTCTCGATGCGTGGATCAGCAACCGCGCTCCATGAGATCGTTTCAATGGACTGGAAACACACGCCCTTCATTAATGCTCCTTTGATTTAGGCTGAGATTGTTTTCTTAGTTCCAACGCGCGCCGGACGCAGAGTTCCCAGGGATCGAGGTATTCGATTGGGTCGCGGCGGCCGATGGCTTGGAAGGCGAGAATGCGCTCTACATCGCTGCCGGTTGTGCCGTGGCTGCGGCCCGAGCTGTCGGGTGAGTAGCTGGTGCAGGTGTTGCGAAAAATCGTGTCGAAATCGAGACCAAGTTTTTTGATCGATTCTGCAGCATCGCGCAGGATCGTTGTCTTGTCGGCATTCAGCCACGGCACGTAAAGCTGCACGAGGTGGCTGTCCCAGTTGCCGGACTGAAATGCGGCCATGATCTTTTCGTAAAACTCCGGGCGGCAATCGGGATAGACTGCGTGGTCGCCGGAATGAACCCCCAAACCGAGCAAGACTGGCTCGTTGTGTTGCTGTGCCAAAGACAATGCCCAGGCATAGGCGATCGACGCAAAGATGGCGTTCCGGTTGGGGACAACGGTTTCCCGCATGTTGTCCGATTCGTAGTGGCCGGTCGGAACATCCCAGTCGGAATTGGTTAACGACGAATGCAGCATTCCCTGGAGCGACGAAAGATCGACCAGACGCCAGTCGATCTCAAGTCCGTTTTGGCGGAGATAGGCGAGGTTGGCTTGCAGTCGATCCAGTTCCAGCCGGTGCTTTTGCCCGTAGTCAAATGAAACTCCGTGAACCGTGCTTCCGTCGGCAAGCAGCTTGATCAGCAGGCTTGTCGAGTCCATCCCACCACTCAGGGAAACTACAGCGCGAGTCGGTTGTGTTGTTGGATTGATTTGCGTCATGCGGTGTATCTTGAAACCGAATCGCGCGACGGGCAAGGCGGGAAGGATTCTGGTCTAATCTTCGCAACACTGTTTTGAGGACCTTCATGAACTGTCTGGCGCACGCATTTCGGTTTTTGGATGATGGCTATTTTGCCGCCGGGACTTGCATTCCGGATTGGCTGGGGATGATCGATCGATCGGTGCGGGTGCGAAGAAGGAGCGCGACGGCTTTTTTGGAGAATGAACAGCCGGATTCGGTCGCCAACTCAATCGCGGCCGGAATCGTCCAGCATCTGAACGACGACGATTTGTTTCACGGGTCCCTGGCTTTTGTGGAAACCAGTTTGCAGGCTTCGCGAATGATTGGCGGGTTTCTCCATAACGAATCGGGGCACCGAACCGGTTTCCTCGGCCACATCATTGTCGAGTTGTTGCTGGATGCAAGTATCGAAAATCGAACGCCGGGAACGATGGACAGATATTATCGTGTGATCGAACAGGTTTCGCCGCAGCAGCTTCAATTGACCGTCAACCGAATCGCCGTCCGTTCGACGACCAAGATGGAATGGTTTGTCGAAAAGTACCTGGAAGATCGCTTTTTGCTGGATTACCTTGACGACGGGCGATTGCTGTATCGGTTGAACCGGGTGATGAAGCGAGTGGGGCTTGAACCTTTGCCAGACGGGATTGTCAGTTTGATACCGCAGATTCGTGGGCTGGTCGAATCAAAAGCCGGTGACCTGCTGGAACCGGTATTTCAGGAATGCCAAACCGTTCCAGATTAGCCGCCGGGTATTCAATGTCCCAGGTATTGGTCCGTTTTGCGCAGTTCTGATAGACTGGACATGAGCAACGTGTCGCAAGGCATGCGGCAGTTTTCGCCAGCGTAGCTTCAATTGGCAGAGCACCGCTTTCGTAAAGCGGGGGTTGCGGGTTCGACTCCCGCCGCTGGCTTTCTATTCGACGACAACGAATGGGAGACGCAAGCTTGTATAACGGGTATCGCGGCCAAAAATTTTTGGTCAAGCTCCTTTTTGGCGAATGCGGTGCTGAATTGGTGACGACATTGAAAAACCGGAAGCCCGGACTTCTGAATGTCATAACCAAATGGTTGACAAAATACGCATTTTTGCCCAGTCATTGAACAAAACAGGTTTTTTTTGCATAATTCCGGGTTGCCGACGGGAGAGGTCCAGGGGCTGGTGGGCAACTGGTCTGGATTGGTCAGGTGAATTGACAAGGCGTTTCTCGTGCGAAATTCCGGCTGCGGCTGGCGGAATCGCTGGAACATCGAAACGTCGGATTCAGTTTTCAATTATCAGGAATACAGTTAATGGCTGAAGCTACCCAGTTTTCGCTCCGGGAATTTGTCTCTTCGAACAATTCGTTTGGACCGTCGGACGTTACCACCATTGCCAAGGCAATCTGTGATGACTATTCGCAATTCCCGGTGCTGCGTGATTTGACCTCCGACATGGAAAACCACACGACCCGCTCTCCTGCGTCGTCGGTGAGGTTGGGAATTTGCCAGTATCTGCTTGGGCGTTACCGGACCGGGGCCGAGACTCTGCAGAACGCCGATGGTGGAGCGCTCGCGTTTTACTACCAGGGCAAATGCCACGTGGCACTGCAGGCTTTTGATCGTGCGGCCGAATGTTTCGAGTCGGCTCGCAAAGCTGGCTACAACGGTGATGCGTGCAGTGTTGCCGCAGCCGAAGTGAAAAGATTAAAGGGCGACCTCGACGGATCGATGGCAATTCTGGACAACCTGTTTGGTCCAATCGAGCAGACTGCGGAATACCTTTACCAGCGTGCAGCAACAGTCGCCGCGCTTGGAACAAATCCGGATGAAGTGGTCGCGCTCTATTCGCGCGCTGTTGAGTGCGATGGCAAACATGCCGGGGCGCTGTTTGGTTTGGGGCTGGAAAATGATCGCCGCGGAAACGATGACAAGGCGATGGAACTGTACCAGCGTGCAACTTCGGTTTTCCCGGCGAATGTCGGCGCGCTGTTGAACCTGGGGATTTTGTACGAAGACCACGGGCAGTATCAACGTGCGGTTCGTTGCTATGACCGTGTGTTGGAGTCGTTTCCGGCACATGAGCGGGCACGTTTGTATCGCAAGGACGCGGCGGAAAGTCTGGACGGTGGCGAGCGCTGGGACGAAGACGCCGATCGGTTGCAGCGTCGTATGCAAACCGTCATGAACATCCCGATCGCACAGTTCGAGTTGTCGGTCCGAAGCCGAAATTGCCTGCAAAAAATGGGCATTATGACACTTGGCGACCTGACCCGGACTTCCGAAGCGGATCTGCTGGCCAGCAAAAACTTTGGCGAGACTTCGCTGACCGAAATTCGCGAAATGCTGGATAATCGCGGATTGTCCATCGGCCAGTTCGCTGTCGGAGGTGTGGTTGAACCGGAGCCGGTTGACAATTCCAGTCTGTCTCCGGACGAGCAGGCGCTGATGGAACGACCGATTGCGGATTTGAACCTTTCGGTTCGTGCACGAAAGTGTATGTCCCGTTTGGGACTGACCACGATTGGCGAACTGGTTCGCAAGTCGCAGGACGATTTGCTGGAGTGCAAAAACTTTGGCGTGACAAGTTTGACCGAAGTGCGCGAGAAGTTGACGCAAGCCGGTTTGAGACTTCGCGGCGAGTAGGAATCAGTAGCATGGGTCCCCGACCCGTGCCCTGATTTGTTCTGTGGTGGATCGTAGACGTCCGCCTTGGTTGTGGATCCATGCTACTTCTG
>JAYVKA010000006.1:0-10185 GCA_043768885.1 Planctomycetota bacterium | reverse complement strand
TCGTAGCCGGAGGCCCGAATGGCGCGGGCAAGACCACGTTTGTGATACGGGCAATAGCGGAACGTGGCTTCCCTTACATTGGTGCTGACCAGATCGCTGCGGGGATCTCTCCGGCCAATCCGGAAAGTGCGGCAATTCTGGCGGCTCGCGAGTTTATCGAACAAGTCAATTGGATGATTGAGACCCATCAAAGTTTCATCGTGGAAACAACGCTCTCGGGGAAATCGTTTGCGAACATGATTCGCGCCGCAAAAACAGCAGGATTCTACATTGCGCTGCAAATGGTTTTTGTCGATTCACCTTCGATCAACCTGGATCGCATCAAGAACCGGGTTCGGCAGGGTGGCCACCACGTTCCGGACGGCTGGTACGAACGCTGGGGAATCACACCGCCGCAGTGATTTAACTCCTGATTCTGTTTCGCCAGAAAGATTGTTGTGGCAGAAAGATTTCATGAACCCCAACTTCTGCCTCAAATGTTTCTGGCCACCGAGTTTTTCTGGCCCGATGCGAAACTTAATGGAAATCGCGAGTGAGCCGAGTGCCGTCAGGCAACGGTTAACGTCTCTGGCCCGGTCGCTTACGCATCACGACTCAGTCGTCCAGTCTTGGTTGCCAAGCCAAATGCTGTTCAAATCCTGGCAATGTCTAAACGGCGTTTGATGTCTGAATTTGTTCCTAAGGGACCGAACGCTGTTTCGAATCATTGCCCAATGAGATCAAGCCCACGGATGTTGCGATGGCACGGAAACCGAACGATCGTCGAGCCGACAAAAAGAAACGGGAACTGCTTCGGCGGCAAACGGACAGGCTCAAGGGTCCATCCAACCAGTTGATGGAACCTTCAGCCAAAGTGTCGAGAAAATTACTGGACGCATACGAGTTGATCGAGGACGGCGATTTTGATGAAGCGGAATGGGCCATCGGCAAGCTTGTCAAACAACACCCACAGGTACTGGCGGTAGTCGAAGCACAACTTCACCTTTATCAGACAACTCGCAATTCGGATAAAACCTGTCTCGCGGCAAAACAGCTGTTGAGGCTGGCTCCGAAAGATCCCGATGCCGTGATCATGTATGCCCAATCCTCGCTATATTGCGGGCGGGCATCGATTGCGCTTCGTGAATACCGGAAATTTCTGGCGCGCTGGCCGGGTCACGAGAACGCTTCCAAAGCCCAGGTCGCCATCGAAATTTGTGAACCCGAATGCAAGTCCCGGCTGGAACAGTCGCACAAGTCGGGGTTTACCGATTTGGCTTTTGAAAATGGTGGGCTCGAACTGTATGCCAAACACGAAGAATCCCTGGAACAGTTGCGGGCCGGAAATTTTGACGCGGCTATCCAATTGTGCCTCGGTGTTTTGAATACGGAACCGCGATTTCTGTCCGCACGAAACAATCTGGCGACTTGTTATTTTCAGAACGGTGACCTGGAAAACGCGACGACAGTCGCACGCGAAACATTTCGCCTGGCGCCACAAAATCGCTATGCCGAAGCGAACCTGGCCAGACTGGAATTGCTGACCGGAAACGAAGCCGGGGCCAACGCGATTGCCGATCGAATCGTTGCCAATCCTCCCACCGAACAGGACTCGATCGTCGCGGCAATCGAAGCGATGAGTTACCTCGGACGCGATCAGGACGTTGCCTTGTTGGGCGTGGCGCTGGAACAGATTCCGGTGATGGATGATGACGTACGCGCCATCGGGTTGCATCATATGGCGGTGGCAGCTTATCGGATGGGCGACAAACGGAAAGCTGACAACTTGTGGAAACGCTGCCTGAAAATCATGCCGTACCATCACGAGGCAAAAGCCAATCTGGACGATATCAGGTCGGGCAAAGGAAACGCAGCCTGGGCCGATCCGATTTCAAAATGGATTCCCAGACCGCTCCTGGAACGACTGAAAGCAAAAGGCAAGACGTTCAAGACCATTGATCAGGGAGATTTTTCCGAAGGCAAGATCGTCCAGTCGCTGATTCCCGCCCTGCTGGACCGCGGAGACGCTGTCGCCCGGGAACTTGCCCTGATGCTCGCAAAATTCAGTACGTCGAAGCCGATGTTCGATGCGCTGAAAACATTCGCTTTTGGGCAGCGCGGCCCGGATTCATTGCGAAGCGATGCACTGATGTTTTTAAGTCGTGAAAATATTGTTGACGTTGGTCCCCATCGTTTTTTCAGCTTGGGCAAATGGACGGAAGTTCAATTGTTTTCTCCCGAAATCACTTCCGAACACACGCGGGAATCAGAGCCCTGGAAAATGGAGCTCGCTAGAATTGGTTTTGACGCACAATCAAATGGCGACGACGATCGAGCTGAAGAAATCTGGCTTCAGATTCTGGAACGCGATCCAGAAGACCTTGCGGCAACATTCAATCTCGCCATCGTCTGGTTGAATCGCAACGGCCGGAATGACAAAACAACAGCCCTTGCCAAACTTGAGGAGCTGCATGAAAAACATCCGGATTATATTTTCGCTTCAATTGCACTGGCAAACATTGCGGTAGCGGATGGCGATTTGGAGCGGGCAAACCAACTCTCGGGATTCGCCATGAAACAGAAGAGACTTCACATCTCGGAAGCGTCTGCCCTGTTCGGTTTGCAGGTTCAAATTGCCCTGGCACGCCGGCAAGTCGAGTCGGCCGAAATGGCCTACTCGATGCTTGTAAACGTCGTCGGCAAAGATGCTCCGGCAGCAATTCAGGCTCGCCACATGATCGACTCAGCCGATACCCTGGCGAAATATTGAACCGGTCTCCCCGGCTTCGTTTTTAGTCCCAAAAATTTCGCAGTCGTCGATTCCTGCAACCGCATGAGGGTGCAGGGAACGCAGGAAAGTCGCGCCGCCCCAATAGTTCCGGCGAACAGGGAGCTCCCAAACGCAGCAGGTATCGCCTGAAAGTTGGACGCGACGGGCAATTGTTCAGGTCAGGATCCGGTTGTGAAATTGAGCATCGCCTGCCGCCGACTGGTGTTTATTGTTCCGGGTTTTGATGAGGTACGGCGTCGCCTGCTGCCATTGCGTTCTCGCGAATTTTTGCCACTTGCTGTTCGTAGAAATCCCAGGGAGCGACTGGTGATTGCTCGGACCAGATGGCCAGCTTTTTCTCACGGGCTTCGGCCTGAGCACGGGAATACCCTTCGCCTCCTTCGAATTCACTTTCGTCAAACCAGGCCAGGCCGGCCCGTACCAGTTCCAGCCCCAAATCCTGGTCGCTCACGATGATCCGTCCGAATTCTACGCCGGCTTCATCGCGACGAATGACGTGAACGGAAAGGGTCTTTCCCTGGGCGAACTGCCAGACCAGCCGTCGACTCTCTTCAAACTTGGGCTGTGGGCTCTGGGGACAATCGACACCGATCAATCGAACACAATGAATCCCGGACGATTCCAACAGCTCGACCGTGTCACCACTCCAGATGGCACCCAGCTTTCCCGAAAATTGATAGGGCACGCTACAAAAAGGCGCTGGCACGAGCATCGGAGTTCGGACAACCGGCACACCTTTTCTGGCCGATTCCCCGGAATTACATCCTGACATCAGACAAACTCCGGCGATTCCGGCAGCTATCACGAGTTTCTGAATTCGGCTCATGGCGGTTTAACGCTTTCGGATTTGGCGCCGACAGCAAATGGTCAATTCGATATTCTCGCCCGGGCAGCACCGGCCTGGCAAGCACCTCCGGTCACTTCTCCCGGTGAATCCAGCTGATTCGCATCCCGGTCCGCAGCTATCTTCCGGCATTATGAACAGAAAACAACGCAACTCCAAATTTCACCGCAGCTTTCCAGTTTGTTTGCCCTGGATGACAATCCAGTCGTTTTTCATGCGAAGCGGGCTGGTGTTGATCGTCACGTCTTCGATTGTCATTACGAAGAATGAGCGGAATGCCGTGGCCAGTTCGCCTCAGGTAGCCTTTCAACAGTCGGAAGTTCCTGCCGAATCTTACAATTCGCTCAAGGAAATCGAAAACCTGCTGACCGGACTAGTGATTCGCGAAGCCGGCCTGGAATGGAGTGACGACAAAAAATGGGGCGGGCAGGAAAAAATCTGGAACGGAATCCGGTTTCGACAAGACGATGGACGACTGGAAACAGAACGGGTCTGGAAAACAGTCAATCATGGCTCATGGGAAAAGTATGCGGCCAAAGTCCGCCCAGGTGCCGAGAATTTTCGCATCACGTTGCCCAACATCGAAACGACCCCCGATGGAACATCGCATATCACAGTTAACGTGCGGGCAGTATTGGATATCGACGCCCGGCAGAGCCAATGGTCACGTGGAGTCCAGCTGTACAGCGTCAGCGCATCGGGCTGGGCCGATGTCGAAGTCGCGATCAGGGTCGATGTCACGACCCGCCCGGACTATACCGAGTTTCCCCCGGCGATTGTGATTGATCCAACTGTCTCCGACGCGTATGTCGTGCTCCATCGCCTGCAGTTGGACCGGGTCGGCAAACTGGGGGGCGAGTTTTCCCAACAGGTCTCGCGTGCAGCCGAGAAAATTATCGAAGACAAACTGGCAGACAAAAAAACCGATCTTGTTGCCAAACTGAATCGGCAGATCGAAAAGAACCGCAAGCATCTGCGTTTCTCGATGAAAGATCTTGAGCTGCCAGAATTCGTGCAGTTCTGGAACATCGCGACGGAAAAAAAAGACGCTGGTCCTTCAGGCAGATGAGTTGCGTCCATTGTTCAACCATCGCGATTCCGGCTGAGCCAATCGCACGGCGATGCTAGCAAAAGCAACAATGACGGCGAGCCAAATTGCCCAGCCTTCCGCACCGGAACAGACTCCTGATCTTCGTAGGGCCGGTGCCTCTTTTGCACATTCTGCCTTTTTTTCCGTCAATGCCGAACAAGCCGGTTGACGATACTTTTCGTGGACAAGGAAGTCCCGTTTTGATTTGGCAGGGATGCCATTTTTTCTTCCTCTCCAACCGCATTCAACATACGACCCAGTCAACAGTCTATTGGGAGAGATCTCTCCATGATCCGGAAAATGTTTGGCGCGACCATAATGGTTGCCGCAATTTGGATGGTCAGCAGTTGTTCGACTGCGGCTGCACAGGAACACGCATACGGTGCCGCATGGGGTGGTTACTCCAAGTCACAGAACATGCAGCGTTTCTATCACTATCCGTACGTGACCTATCCGCAAAACTATTGGGGCGATGCCGCTTACCGTAGTGCGGACAGCATGTACTATCGCTATGCACCCGAATATCGCGTGCCGGTTTACAACAAGTCCTGGCACAATGAATATCCTAGCCCCCGTCGTTACCATTGGGGTCATCAGTTCATCCTGGACGTATTTTAGTCCAGCCGAACAATAATCGAATCACCTCACAGCCACCTGTGTCCACGTTGGACCGGGTGGTTTTTTTGTTGGCATAAACAAAGCAGGACGGCGGTCTCCACAGTGATTCTCGGCGAAGGACCACCTGGCTACGATGGGACCAATCCCTGATTCATGGCAATAGACCTTCTCCCGATGAACCGCCTTCGCCAATTCCTGTTGATCGTTTCAGTCCTGGCACTCAGCTGGTACGGGATGATGGCGGTCCATGAGTTGGGGCATGTGGCCGGTGCGAAGCTGACAGGCGGAACGATCGTGACCGTAGTGCTTCACCCGCTGACGATTTCCCGTACCGATGTTTCGCCCAATCCCCATCCCGCAATTGTCGTCTGGTTGGGGCCAGTAATTGGAATCGTCCTGCCGCTGGTTGTTTTTTTGCTGGTTCCCAGGCGAAATGTCTATGCCCGCAACCTCGCCAGGTTTTTCGCCAGTTTCTGTTTTATCGCCAATGGCGCCTACATTTCGTTCGGATCATTTGACAGGGTTGGCGATTGCGGCGAAATGCTCCGAACCGGTACACCGTTCTGGGTCATGATCGCTTTCGGCGCAGCGACGATTCCGATCGGGCTGTACCTGTGGCACCGGCTTGGGTCAGTCAAAAACTTTCTTGGAAAACCCAATCTCGTTACGTGGCGTGCAACCCTTGCAATCGCCATTTCGCTGGTGGTAGTGATTGCGGTCGAACTCCTGATTTCGCCAAAGTAGTCAGCGATTTCAGAATAAATACTCGACCGTCTCACTCCGCTCCCGTGCTGGTATCGTAGACCGCTTGCAGCAGGTCTTCGACGTTTTTGTATTTGCGTTTTGTTTTGAGGGCGGCTTCCAGCAATTTTCTCGCGTCGGATTCGCTGTGTCCGAGTGAACAGAGAATCTGATACGTGTCATCGACCACGTTTCGTTCGACTTCGGCTTCGATCGACCCTTCCCCTTCGGCACCAACAATCAGTGCGTACTTGCCCATCTTGCGGCGAAGTTTTGCAACGATTCGCTCGCTCATTGCCGGACCGATGCCTGGCAATGTCGCGACGGCTTTGAAATCCTGCTGCTCAATCGATCGGGCGATGTCCTGGACCGGGCGGACCATGGCACGCAAAGCCTTTTTTGCTCCCACGCCATCGACCTGGCAAATCTGGTCAAAAAATTCCCGTTCGATCTGCTGGGCAAAACCGATCAGCCGCGGGGTCATGCGGCCACCTTTTTGCGGGTTGCCTTCGAGATAGTGCATTGTGTGCAGGACAACCGTGTCGCCGACTTGCGCCTGCAGTTGCCGCCTGGTGAAATCGGGAATCAACACCTGGTATTCAAACGGAGGGACTTCGAGAATTGCAAAGTCGTCGGTCAGCGTGATCAATTTTCCAGTGATGCGCGTAATCAAGTTGTTTCAATCCTGTTGCGGTGCAAATAACAGTGACACATGGCGATGGCGAGTGCGTCGGCCACGTCGGGTGGGTCGGGGATCTCTTTCAAATTTAAAAGCCGGGCCGCCGAGAGTTGAACCTGGGCTTTAGGTGCCCGTCCGTTTCCGGTCATCACTTTTTTGATTTGTGTTGGCCGCCAGTGCGTAACTTCCAGCCCAGCATTTGCGGCGGCCAGCAACATCACTCCGCGAGCATGCCCCATCAGAATCGCCGTCGATGGCCGGTCGTAATGTGTAAACAACTCCTCAATCGCCACGATGTCGGGCGATGACGACTCGATGACTTCCGTGATTCCTTCGTAGATGCTGCGAATTCTTTTTTCGAGCGAATGCGATCGGGTGGAACGCACAATGCCTGCTTCGACCAGAGTCGGTTGTCCGGCCGCAAATGTTACGATTCCGTACCCGGTAATGTTCAGCCCCGGGTCGATGCCCAGCACTTTTGTTTCCGCCAGGCTGTCGCGGGTCATAATCGATCACCCGGAATCCGACTCAACAGCACCACGCAATGAGCCTCGATCAACTTCCCCTCGCCGACCGGTCCCAGTCCTTCTCCAGTCTTGGCTTTCACCCCGACCTTGTAGGTGGTAATCCTCAAAATGTTTCCGATGCGCTCGGCGATGGCTTGTTTGAATTCCCCCAGTTTTGGTTTCTCCGCCAGGATCACACAGTCCACATTGATGACGGCAAAACCCAGATCGGTCGCACGGTTCGAAGCCAACGACAGCATCTCAGCCGAATCGCGACCCTTGTTCTCCGGGGCCGTGTTGGGAAACATGTCGCCAATGTCGCCCAGCGAAGCAGCCCCGAGAATCGCGTCGGTCACTGCATGCAACAAAACGTCTGCGTCACTATGCCCGTCCATGTGATGATCGTGAGGCACTTCGATGCCCCCTATTTTCAGCGGCCCGCCCGGCATCAGACGATGTGAGTCGTGCCCGATTCCAACGCGATATTCCAGTTGATTCAATTTTCTGTCGCTCCGTCAAAAAGGGTCCCAATGCTTTGTGACCGCTGGGACTTGGCTTGAGCGTAGTGGATTTTGCCAAAGCTTCCCCATACCGCAGGATCTTTAGCAAGATCCACTACCCAAAAATCAATCGGTCACAATGCACTGGGAATTTGTTTCCAGCATGCCAAGTATATCCGCCCAGCACCGGCTCCCGCAGCCCTGACAGCGTTACGCGTGCAGCTGCCGCATTTCGCACGACTGCATTCCGTCTATAATCCGGTGCATGTCCATCATTGAAATCAGGCAACTCGCCAAGTCCTACCGCGTTTACCAGAAACAGGAAGGCATTTTGGCCTCGGTCAAATCGCTGTTCAAACGTGAATACCGCCAGGTAGAAGCCGTGCGCGGAATCGATCTCGACGTGCAAAAAGGGGAATTCGTCGCATTTCTCGGACCCAACGGTGCGGGTAAGACGACGACACTCAAGCTGCTTTCCGGAATCATCACGCCAACATCCGGCACAGCGACCGTCATGGGGCATACGCCATGGCATCGCGACAATGATTACCGTCGCCGATTTGCGCTGGTGATGGGCCAGAAGAACCAGCTCTGGTGGGACTTGCCCGCCATCGATTCGTTTCGGCTGCACCAACACATCTACCGCATTGATCCCGTGGTTTTTGCAAAAACCCGAGACGACCTGGCTGAGATGCTGGACGTTTCCCGTTTGCTGAACCAGCCCGTTCGCGAGTTGTCGCTGGGTGAGCGAATGAAAATGGAATTGATCGCCGCCCTGCTCCACTCGCCCGAAGTTCTCTTCCTCGATGAGCCGACGATCGGACTGGATGTCGTGGCTCAACACCGCATACAGCTTTTCCTGCGCGAGTATCAACAGAAACGCAGTGTAACAGTCTTGCTGACCAGTCACTACATGAAAGACATCGCCGCGCTTTGCCGTCGAGTCGTGATCATCGCTCACGGAAGGATTCACTACGACGGATCGCTGTCGGGGATCATCGACCGTTTCAGCAGTGACAAAATCGTGACGTTACAATTGGGTGACGAGATCGATTTCAACCAGTTCTCCGACATGTCCGGTCTGATCAGTATCGACGCGCCGCGAATCCGTTTTCGGGTCAGCCGCGATGAAGTCGCCGGTACGCTGGCCAGATTACTGGCCAAGCATCAAGTGAACGACGTGGTGGTCGAAGACCCGCCGCTGGAGGACGTGATCGCCAGTATTTTTTCCGAAGCAGGCGACAGCCAGCGCGAACCGGCCGCCGTATCATGATCAGTGCCCTGCAAACCTGGTGGAACTTTTTTCGGCTGGCCTTCAGCGAGCGAATGGTTTACCGCGGCGACTTTATGCTCGGCACGCTGATGCGATTCCTGCCGACGTTGACGCAGATATTTTTGTGGTGGGCGATTTACGATGTTGTCGCTGCCAATACCGGTTTAACGAACGGCTCCGCAGGTGCCGGTTCTACAGAAATGCCCGGCGGGCAAATTGCCGGTTATGGCTATGGAGACATGGTCGCCTACTATCTGTTGGTCACCATCACCCGCGCCTTTTCCAGCATGCCCGGCCTGACGTCGGGGATCAGCCGCCAAATTCGCAGCGGCGAAATCAATCGATTCCTGATCCAGCCGGTTGATCTGGTCTCCTGCCTGCTGGCACAACGAGTGGCCCATAAACTGGTCTATTACACAGTTTCATTGCTGCCATTCGCGTTGGTCTTTTTTCTCTGCCGGGGATTTTTCGTTGACGGTTGGCCGGATCTGCTGGTGATGTGCG
The DNA here is from genome assembly GCA_043768885.1 of Planctomycetota bacterium. GTDB lineage: Bacteria > Planctomycetota > Planctomycetia > Pirellulales > Pirellulaceae > BJ22. The sequence continues at coordinate 660 of JAYVKA010000006.1, read as the reverse complement.
TGTTCGTAATGTCGCTGCTTCTGTCTTTTTTGCTCGGCTTTTTCCTCGAATGCTCGCTGGGCCTCGCGGGGTTCTGGTTGCTCGAAGTCACATCGCTGGGTTTCATCTATATGCTGTTCAATTTCTTTCTGTCCGGGCACATGTTCCCGCTGGAATTGTTGAGCGGACTTCCTGGATGGATGGTGGCGACGATCGACTGGATGCCGTTCAAGTACCTTGCGTGGTTCCCGGCCGCAGTCTTTCTGGGCAAAGTCGACCAGCAAACCATGCTGGTGGGCCTCGGCGTGCAAATCGCCTGGGTGGCGTTTTTTATTTTTATGACCCGCCTGATGCTACACCGCGGCCTCAAACGCTACAGCGGGTTCGGCGGGTAATTGGCCGCATACACCTGCTCTCAAATCCAGGATATTCTGTTTCCATGGTTTTTATGTCTAGATTTGCCGATGACCCGATCGGTTTCCCAATTCGTGAGTACTTGACTGTGAATATTCGATTTGCTTGTTGTGTGCTGGTAACAGCCTGTCTGTTTTCGATTTCTTCCATTCCGACTTATGGGCAAGTCGAACAAGAGCAAGCCCAGCCTGAAACATTTGAGACCATCTTTGCCGAGTACAACGAAGCGATGCAGGCCGCGCAAAAGGCGGCCGGCGAAAATGCAAA
>JAYVKA010000005.1:0-5760 GCA_043768885.1 Planctomycetota bacterium | reverse complement strand
ATTGCCGGATCTGGAAGCCACAAACATTTTAGGCTCAAATGATCATGGCAACATTACACTAACGGTCCGTAAAGGGAATTCCCTGTCAGCCTAATGATTCAAAACACAGCTCAGCCGTTACGTAGCGGGAAAGTCCGGGACCACTATGATCTGGGAGATTTTCTGCTGATTGTAGCATCCGATCGAATTAGCGCATTCGACTGGATTTTGCCCTCCATGATTCCGGACAAGGGCCGAATTCTGACTCAGCTCAGCCTGTTCTGGTTTGAGCTTTTGGGAGTGCCGCATCATCTGGTTTCTACGGACCCAACGGCGTATTCCCTGCCTGTGGGGCTCGATTTAACCTATTTGAAGGGGCGATCCATGATCGTGCGGAAATGCTCCGTGTTCCCCGTCGAATGTGTCGTGAGGGGATATTTGGTCGGATCGGGATGGAAAGACTACCAGCGAACCGGGGCAGTTTGTGGTCACATGCTTCCTTCAGGAATGCTGAATTGCCAAAAGCTGTCGGAACCCCTGTTCACACCGGCCACGAAGGCAGATTCCGGACACGATGAGAACATTTCGTTGGAACTGGCCAGGAAATTGATTGGCGACGAAATTGCGAACGAACTTCGCCGCAGAAGCCTGGAAATCTACCAAATGGCAAGCGATCACGCCTCGCAATGCGGCCTGATCCTGGCCGATACCAAGTTTGAGTTTGGACTTGATGGCGAAACCATTCTGTTGATTGATGAAGTCCTGACTCCCGACAGTTCCCGTTTTTGGCCGGCAGACAAATACCAGGCGGGGCGAAATCAGGAGTCGTTTGACAAACAATTTGTGCGCGAGTACCTGGAATCAACCGATTGGGACAAGAATAGCCCGCCACCAGAGTTGCCCCAGAATGTGATTGAACGCACGCGGGACAAGTACGTCGAGGCGTTCCGCCGAATCACCGGATCAGCTTTCGGATAGTCGCAGCGCGCTCAGATTTCCAGGCAAACCATCGGATCGAATTGAAAATTGCGAAAGGGCGTTAACCTACCCGCCACCATCGCCTTCTTTCGTTTCCACTTCTTTTTTTGCTTCCGCCGCGTCATCCGTTTTCGACTCGACCGATTCATCGCCTTCCGGGCTCTTGACGGCTTCGCCAGCATTTCCCTCATCGACCAATGAGACTCTGGTCAAACCTGCATCCTTGATCGCCTGCGCCAACATACGGGCACGCAACATGTTTCCAACGAACTGTGCACCTTCCGATTTGCGAAGAATGCCCATTGCCGAATCGTAATCGCCGACAACTTCCATGGCGCGGGCTTCCAAATAATTCATCCCCGGAATCCAGCGCTCAACGTCATCCCGGTCCTTTAACCTGACCAGCCAACTGGCGGCCGAAGGCGCATTTCCATTGTCGTACAGACTCTGCGCCAAAAACAAACCGGTATCGCGTCGAACCAGCCGCATGTTTTGCTGGACGCTGGCCAATTTTCGCTGAAACTCTGCCGGGCTCTGACCAGTTTCCTGGTAAATCCCAAGCCGGTTCAATAGTGGACCATTCAAGCCAATATCCGTAATAATCTCGTCGGGATACATCAGCGAATAAAAGCCCTCGGCTGCGCTTAGTTTTCGGCTGTTTCGTGGAACCTCGAATCGGCCAATGAAGAACAGGTTTCTGGCCGAACGATAATCCACGAAATCATCAATGTATGCTTCTTCCGAATAATACCAGATCAACTTGTTCGCAATCACTTCGTCAAACGAGGCCCGTTTTCGCGCTTCACCGACCAGCTTTCGGAATTCAAGCGTTTGATACGCGGACCTGGAAACCGAAACCTTGATGCCGGGAATTGCGGCAGTCACCACCGCGGCAACTTTCGTCGGTTCATCAACCAAAACCAGCCTTTGGTCACCCAACAATCGCCTCTGCAAAAAACTCATCCGGCGCGAAACGGTTTCCGGCGAAGTAAACAGCTCGGCACGCAACTGGGCCAGATCATCCGCCTTGACCCAGTATTTGGAATCGTCACGGTTCGTTTCTTCGACTGTCAAATCCAGACGCTTCAACAAATCAGCGTTGCTTTTGACTTCCGCGAGCGTTGCAATCTGGCCAGGCTTTTCACCGGGAATCGGCAATCCAAGGCGGGTGTCAAACAACCAGGCTTTGCCATCCACAAAGACCGACACCACCCACGGCTGATCGCCAACTATCAGCATCGCCGAATCGATTTCCCGTTGTCGAAGCAATCCGGAAAACAACTTCGCCCGCTCGACGTAATCTGCCCTTCCGTAAATCAGCACCTGCCATATAAACCTTCGATAGCCCAAACCCGGTACTCCGCGCGCAGCGTAGTCCGTATTGTCGCCTTCCCGAAGCGTGTACTCTTCGACATTGTCTTCAGGTATTTCGATTGGCTCTTCGAGCTGCACGTTGCGAGTCACCCAATCGAACAACAGTATCGCCTCGGCCAGCTTCACCGATGCCGTTTCCGACATCTCTGGATAAATCGACCGGTATAGTTCAGCCATCGACGCGGTCGCATCACCGGATGTGATCTCTCCCGACGCTTGCAATCTGGTCAATTCAATTGGAGCCAAGGTCGCATCGCAAACACGATCCGAAATCTGTTTCATCCAGCGCCGTTCACGAACAAAATAGGGATCCGTCGAAACGAATTCGAGTTTGTCCATAAAGGCGACACCGGGAATCTGGTCATAATCCAGCTTCAACTGCTGGATCATCGGATCGATTGCCCATATCCTGTCGTCCTCAGTATCCGCCGCGCCGTCTTCGATCGTCTTTCGAATCCAGCGATTCAGCCCCCCCGACACCTTTTCTTCGTATTGTTTGAAGTCGTAGCTGTTGTCGCTGGAGGCCAGGTTCATGGTCCGTTCCAGATCGTCAACTTGTTGAACGCCAATCTGCGAATCAGCCAAATCCAACAGCGGATCCATCTCCGGTGTACAACCGCCAATGACCAGAACCGCCAAAGCCAAAAACCCGCCGGCGAGAGCTGAAAATACGTTTCGATTATTCACTTCGTGTTTCATCGGACTTGAGGAAAGTTTCTCATCATTCCGCCGTAAGGCGGACACACAATTTCAAACGGGCAGATCGTCACTCGTTAACAGCCGCATGGACCCGTAACAGTCTAACCAATAGCCCATCGAGTTGCGAAAGGGGCACCATATTCGGCCCGTCACTGGGAGATTTCTCGGGGTCCGGATGCGTTTCCAAAAACAGCGCATCAGCCCCAGCCGCCACACCCGCCGCGGCCAACACCGGCACCATCTCGCGCCGACCACCCGTTTTTCCACCTGCCGCACTGGGTAACTGGACACTGTGGGTCGCGTCAAAAACCACCGGCAAACCCAGCTGCTTCATCTCGCGAATCCCAGCCATGTCGTTGACCAATCGACCATACCCAAAAAATGTACCCCGCTCGGTCACCATCGTTCGTTTGCAACCGGCCTCTTCCAGTTTCTGCCCGACAAACTGCATGTCCGACGGAGCCATAAACTGCCCCTTTTTTACGTTCACCGCACGTCCAGTTTTTGCCGCAGCGACCAACAAATCCGTCTGCCGTGCCAAAAAAGCCGGAATCTGTAACAACTCACAAACCTGCGCCACTGGCTTCGCCTGAACCGATTCGTGAATATCGGTCGTAACCGGAACACCGAACTTCGATTTGACGTCAGCCAATATTTTCAAACCCTGGTCCAACCCCAAACCGCGATACGACGACTGGCTGGTCCGGTTCGCTTTGTCAAACGAAGCCTTGAACACAAACGACATGCCGACTTTGCTGCAAACCTCCACCAACTCTTCCGCGATCGACAGGGTCAAATCGCGGCTTTCAATCACACACGGGCCGGCGATCAACGTCAGCTGTCCACCACCAAAAGGGACATTGCCGACCATCACCGGAAGTTGTTGCGAAGACAAAAACATGAACAGCCCAGGTTTTTTCGTAATTCGTTGAGGTTGGTGGCGATTGAGGACGGCCAACATAGCCGATAATCGCCCTTTTTGGCATGCCTTCAGCTTTTCGGCGGGACCAGCAACGTCACACGTCTGGGGAGAACCCGAATCTCCAGCGGCAACTCGCCCCCCGGGTCCCCATCCAGCTGAAACGGCACCCTCGCCTCCGACTCAATACGAATCGTCCTCGTTTGGTGATTCTCGCAACGGGTCAACCGGCGGTGCTGCCCGACAAATACCGTTGCAACATACAACAGTCCATGCCACAAATTCCCTTTTGGAAAAGTGCAAATGTCCAACTTTCCATCCGTCGGTTCGGCATCTGGCGCGATCTTCAAATCCATCGCATATTTCGGCACGTTGAAAACAAACGCCCACCGGGCCGGACGCAAAACACGCCCCCCATCGATGGTTACTTTCACCAACGCAAAGCGGTATTTCCAAACCGCCTGCCAAGTCGGCCAAAACCATGACCAGCGGTAGATATTCCCTTTCCGCGTCGCGTGCATCCGCTGCACCACATCCGCATCGAACCCACAGCTGGCCATCACCAGAAACAGCCGCCCATTCGCCTCGCCGGCATCAATCGTCCGGACAACACCGTTCAAAACGCTCGACACCGCCGTTTCGACGTTCGAGCCGATCCCCAAATACCTCGCCAGCAGGTTCTCGGTCCCCATTGGAAAAATGACAATCGGTACTCCGGCCGGAAGCAACTCCGCCATCATCCGGGCCGTCCCGTCTCCACCGCCACAAACGAACGCTCGCAAATCGTCGGCCTCAAACTCCCTCTTCACCCCGCTCACCATTTCGTCAACTTTCGACGAAACCAAAACCTTCAACCCGCTTTTCCTTAACTCCGCCGCCAACCCCTCGACCATGCTCGTCCGTTTGCCAGAACCCGACCCCGGATTGAAACCAATCATGACCGTTTGCCGACCGGAAACGGTACAAGTTTGAGACAATGGGCCTTTTTTTGGGCGAAAAGTCACGAAATCCGCGCTGTTGGTTTGAGGAATCGCTTTGTCGTCATTGCGCAAAATTGCCCATGCAAATCAATACAACTGCGCCAAACGAAGCATGATTCTGCCTGAAAATCACTGCGATGAAAACGACCGGCAACAGTCTGCAATACGCAAAAAACAGGGCCAAAGCCCAAATTGCTCCACAAAGTCCCAACAGAATTTCCCTGGCACAGTATTCGCTTTAACAGTTCAACCATCTCCCCCACGTGGGAGTTCGACAAGTTCCAGTATCGTTCCCAGGTGTCATATTCCAGGCTGGTTGCCTTGCCCCTGACCAGCCCGGCTGCCGGATATGTTATCCGGCGCACCGCGGAGTGATACAACACGGAACTTGTCGATTTTTTTTGCGCTGCCGGCTCCCACCACCCGATCGACGACGCCCGTGGAAATGCCGAAGCACTGCTGCAAATGAAAGAAATGGGGCTGAAGATCAAACTGGACTGAAATCTGGTTTCACATCCGAACCGCAACACCTCGTACCTGGGTTCCGCCCTGGCACGCACTGCAATCGAGGCTCCGCCTCCCGTCAGCGCCGTGCTACAGCCTCCCGCCCCCGCACCACTTCTCGCCGCTCGTTTCTCGCCGCTATCCTCAATTCCTGCCCAATCCTCAATCCAAAACCAACAATCAAGAATCCCTCAAAGCCTGTCCAGCGGACTCTTCACCCCCGTCGCTCCGACCGTACTGACATGGGTGTAAATCATCGTCGTACTCACGTCGGCATGGCCCAGTAATTCCTGGATCGTGCGAATGTCCTTGCCGTCCTCCAGCAAA
>JAYVKA010000004.1:0-7487 GCA_043768885.1 Planctomycetota bacterium | reverse complement strand
CGCCTTTCCTCATGCTGTTCAGACTTGCCAGCAACCGTCGCTTCAGGGAATAGCCCGAACACAACAGCAGTATCGCGGCGACAAGCATTGTCAGTCCTGAAACCGCAAGAATCACAGCTGCCCAGTGGTTGCCCCGAATCAGTGCGATCGCGACCGACAACACCAGTGACAGACTGCACGCGACCGTCGCCATCCACCCTGTCGCAATTCGGTCCAGAGCCGTCGGACAACTCCTCCGCGTCAAAATCCAGACCAACACACCGATCCAACCGATTCCAATAATCGTGAGCGCAGCAAACGCCACGTTCGTGAGCATTGGAAGCTCCTGCGGCTCCGTCGTCCACATCGCGACCATTGCAGCAATCCAGCCTGCGATGACGACCAACAGCACCCGATAGATCCAGCGTTTTGTCGCCGACAGTTCGCCCGCGACAACACGTAATGCAGCGTCCATCGATGGCACGTTCTCATTTTTTTCAACTTTGTTCATTGTTCATTCTCATTGTTCATGAATTCGCCAAGCTGTCGGCGGGCCCGATGCAGCCTGGACTTGACTGTCCCCGCAGGCACACCGCAAATCCCCGCCACTTCGTCCAGCGTTTTTTCTTCAAGGTAATACAACACCACGGTTTCCCGATCGATCGGATGCAATTGGGTCAAGGCTGATCGAAGTGAATCGTTCAGGTCGATCGAACTGAATCCGTCGTCCGGACAGACTTCTTCAACAAACTCGTCATGCACCGGGCGCCGATACTGCTCCCGAAACCTGTCGGCGATCACATTCCGCGCGATTTGGTACATCCACGCTTCCAGCCGTTCTGGCTCCCGCAATCGAACGAGTGAACGAACGACCCGTAGCCAGACATTCTGCAGCACATCTTCGGCAACGGGGCGGTCGCCCAACATCCCGAAAATGAATCGCCACAATCGGGGATGCCATCGGTGAACCAGACTTTCCCAGGCCATGCGGTCACCCAATTGGCATCGCAAAACCAGGATTGAATCGGCTTCTTCAGTCATGTGCACCCAACAACATCCCGATTGACTTCACAACAGTAGTCGTAGGCGACTTCACCCCGGTTCACGGGATTCGAAAAAAAGAATCGCGGGCCGGAATTGCCCCGAATTACCTGACTTGGCCGACTCAAGTCGTTGTGAAAACAAGATTCCCTACTTCCCCAGCAGTTTCTTCCAGCCCTTTTTCATTGGTTTCAGGATCGAGTCTTTTCGACCCAGAGCACCTTCGCAAACTTCTACCTGCATCCGGTACATCGTCTCAAAATCGAGCAATCCGTCGTGGTTGGCAATCTGATTGAATTTCAGACAGGCTTCAAAATTTCCCTTGTCAATCGAGTACTGGGCCAGTTGCTGGAATAGCAGCGGGTCAAAATATTCCGTCGTCGGCGAAAACGGTATCGACAGCTGTTCGGCCTGGTCAACCTCGCCCCGTTCGCAATAGACCAGCGCCATGGCCCGGCGAAACTCCATTCGCTCTGGCTCTAATTGCCAGGCCCGCTCCAGGCATCGTTCGCTTTCGGTTTTCAGATCCTGCATTTCGTACCAGGCGGCCAGCAGGTACTGCAGATCCGCATCCGAATTGTGCTGGGACTCCATCGCCATGGCCAAGTCGTAAGCGTCTTCCAATTCGTTGAAGGCTGTCAGTGTCTGTAGCAGCCCGACACTCGAACCCGGATCGTCGGGACTGGTCGCCAAAATGCCGGTCGCCTCGTCAATCGCCTGGGCCTTTGCCGCCAGATATTTCTTGAGCGACATCGCCTGATGAGCCGAACAGGCCGGGCAGCAATCAATCACCTGCTGGCGGCCAAGCGGGATGATCGGAATGTATAAAACGACGAAAAAGTGCCCCGTATCATACGACTCCAGTCGCATACGCTTGTGGCAACTGCGGCATTCACCATTGCGCTGGAACTGGTTTTTCCGGCCGTAATAGTGAGTCCCAATTCCGTTGACAGTCAAAGGCATCAAACAATTCCGCGAAACGTACACGATTTCTGTTGAGCCAGATTATAGCCGAAAACACCGGTTTGGCCGTGCTGTTACAAATCGATTCCGTTGGCAGTTTGTGCTAAGCTTTGAAGTTCTACGTTTTGAAAATCCCGTCCCGATAGTTAACAGGAATCCGAGTATGAAATATTCGATGTTGGCCACGTTGTTGGCGGTCAGAGTGCTGGCACTTGCGGCCTCGCCCGCCGGCTTGCTTGCCCAGGAACCAGCCGCCGAAACGACCCCCGTTCCGTTTCAAACAGTCGTCAATATTGCCCCCGAAAATACCCGTATCGAGTTCGTTGGCACGCATGTCGGTGACGAGCCCAAACCCCGTCTTGGCGGTTTCTCCAAATTCGAAGGAATGATCGGAATCGATCTGGACAAGAAAAACGTCACATCGATTGACGTTGAAATGCAAATCGGTTCGATCTGGACCGAGTTCGACAACCTGACGGCGCACCTGATGAACGCTGATTTTTTTGAAACCGAAAAGTTCCCTTCGGCCCGTTTCAAAAGCACCAAGGTGATGAATCTTCAAAACGGAACCTGCAATGTCGTGGGCGAATTGACGCTGCACGGCACGACCAGCGAAATCATGTTTCCCGCCAGCTACAAGGTCGAAGAGTCGGGCCTGGTATTGAACGCCCAGTTTTTCCTGGACCGCACCAAATTCAGCATGGACAAGATGACGGACGGCGTCGAGCCGATGGTGTCGATCAACGTGATCGTAGGCAGCCCCACCAAATCCGCCGCATCGGCCGAAGGAAACGGAAGCAAATCGGGTGAAGAGTCAACGATCGAAGCCGAAACTTCCAAAGGCAAGACGATCAGTATCAGCCTTCCCAACATGACGTGAACGGGTTGTGAGGCTTCGGTCCGAAGCCAACTGAAAAGCGTCAGGCAAATTTACAAATTCGAAACCAATCTCGACGAGAAAACCGCAACGATCGTTTTCGACCCCGAACTCGACATCACCGGAACACTCGACGCCCTGGTCGAAAAATGCGACAAGATCAAGGACTGGTCGTTTCAGTAACACCATTCGGCCACTCACCACGCGCTTTGCGAGGGTCTTCCCAGACCTGGCGCATCGGCTTGCCATGGCGTAGGCCGCATCGCAGGAGCGGAGCGACAAGTTACGGGAACCAGCGCAAACCCTTGGCCCGTTATCGGGCATCGCGTCGGTAAATGCGCCACACGTGAATGAACTTTGACATTTCCAATTGCAGTGCCAATCGGTGGCAACTCGTGGCTCTGGCTGCCGTAACTCGCTTCGCTTCTGTACGGCCTACGCGCTGTTTTGCAAAGCCGTGTTTCCTCAGAGCACTTCCAGGTTAGCCGTTTCAATCCAGCCCGTTTGATCGGCAAACGTGCGGATCTTTGTCCAGCCTGACCTGCTGGCAACAACTTCCACTTCCAGCCCCATCGCCGTTTCGATGCTGGCCACGTTATCGAAACCGGCACCATCGCCACTCTTCAATGCAACCGAATCAACCACCACAACTGCGAACTGTGAATTGGTCCGACTGCCGCCAGATAGCCACATCATCGCGACAGTCAAAACAAGCAGCAGCCCTGGCAACAATGCCCATCGAACGACAGGCACGCGATACCCGAAATCCCGCATGGTCCACAGGCCCCAGAAAACCAACGAAGAAATCGACAGGGCAATCAGAATTGGCAATCGACCCGTCCATCCCATGATGGAACGGCTCCCTTGAACACCAGCCGAATGGACATCCTTCCACGACCAGCCCATGGTGCCGGGTTTCGAAACCCCGGACTCCTTCAAATCGCCCTTGTCTTTGCGGACCAGATCGATGGTAAAATCCAGATTGGCCTGAACCTGACGATTAGCCGGATCGAGTTTCACGGAACGGCGATAATTCGCAATCGCGCGGCCCGGTTGATCGCTTTGCAAAAAAGCGTTCGCCAAATTGGAGTACAGCCGCGCGTTGGCAATCCCGGAATCCACCAGCAGCTGATATCTCGCGGCCGCTTCAGCAAACAGGTCACGCGATTCAACCGTGTCGGTTTCGGCTAGCTCCATGGCACGTCCATAGAGAATCGTCGCTTCCTCCAGCAATACGCTTTGTTGCTCCCTGCTCACGGAGGTAATCGGAACAATCGAGCCCAGTGATTCATCAGGTATCTGGGCGAAAGCAACTTCATTTCCAACAACTCCCAACGTCATCGAAAGCAAAAAGGTTGAGGTCATCGTGGTTGAAACGCGACGGGAACCAGGATTTTTTATTCGATCGCGTTGGACATTTCGTCGAACTTGCGACCGGCGGTTTCGGGCAAGTTCACACTCGGACTCTTCCAGAAGTTCCCTTGCGCAGTTTCTTTTCCCTTCCAGCGTTTCGTCAGCCGGTGAGGCCAGAACGCGATGGCATCGGTCCAGGTATGCGTCGATTCGCGCGGCCAAATCGTACAAGCCGGCAACCCGCAAAGCCCCCAGGGCCGACTGGGCATTTGGACTGTCGATTCGCATTCGACGAACGAAGTATCTCACAAGGGCATCGGCCAGTTCTTGTGGAGTGCTCGCCGAATCGATCCAGCGAATGCCCAATTGCCGAGCCGATTGAAGCCGATTCGCTCCGGCAGCAGTTGCCTGGAACAGTCTGCCCAACAAGACCAGCATCCACAGGAACGGCGGAATCACAACAGCCAACCACCACAAACCGTTGTTGGAACCGACCTGGGAGGATCGAAGCAACTCTGCCCCTTGATCGTTGGAAAAATCCGGTTTGAGCTTCGCAAACGGATCGGCGGATGGATCAGCCAATGACGTTGGATTGTCCCGTCGAGCTGAAACAATGGAATCCAGAGCAAGCGATTCGGCGGCATTGACCTTGATTTTGATTGGCTGACCGAAGACCGTCTGAAATTCTTCGGTTTCCGGATCGAAGAAGCTGAATGGAATCGCCGGGATCTGCGTGAGTCCCTCGCGACGGGGGCGAATCGATGCGGAAAAGACTTTGGTGTTGTCCTGCACGAACCCGGCCAGCGCTTGATCGGGGACTTTGAAGTCGCTGGTCAGTTCAGGCAGCGCAGCGAGTGGCGGAGCCTGAACCAGTTCCATCGGCCCGTTCCCAATCACGCCGATTCGCAGTTCGATTGGATCACCGGCATCGACCGTTGTCGGTGCAGCCTGCGACACGATTTGATAACTCCCGACCGCTCCCCGATAATCTGCCGGACGTCCTTCGGTCGGAACGGGAACCACTTCGATCGCATCAACGTTCACGGTGGCGACGACCGGTCGCGACGACGTGACACTCAACCGGTTTCCAAACGGCGAGCCGCCAAACGAACTGCCGCCAAAGAAATCATCGAACGGGTCGCGGGCCTTTCCCAGCGTCTCCGGATAGTTGACAACAATCTGAACTTCATCAACGCCGATTCGACCAGACTGTTTGGGATATACGGTTGCTTCGATTTCGTAGAGGTAGTAGGCCTTCTGAATTCCTTCGCCATTGTCGCGAAGCACTTCCTGGCCCGCTGGCCGCTGTCTGTTGCGGGCCATTTCCTGCAGACGATCCAAAAAGCTGCCCCAGTTGGTTTGTTCGGAAACCATTTGCCACATGTTGGCTTCCGACAGCGTCACTTTCGTTTCGCGGTCACGAAAGGGTTTGATCCAGATTTTTAGCGTGAGGTCGAGCGGTTGGCCAACATAGACCCGGTCCTGTTTGCCGGTAATCTCCACGTACAAAAGATCACCCGTTTCGCTTGTCGTTGCCAAAAACTTGATGGGGTCCGTCACGACTTTCTTTCCATCGACTTCCAGTTCGAAGGAAGGAACTTCAAACTCCCCCTCGCGGCGCGGCGTCAACTCAAACTGAACCGAAATGCTATGGGACTCGGTCTTGCGGCCATTGAAAATCTGAATCTGGGAGCTGGAAGAAGGAGACCGTGAAGTCCGGACATCCACTCCGTCGATTACGGGCGGCTCGGGCAGCCTGTAATTGTCCGCGTTGCGGATTTCGACTTGCAGCACAATCGGCGCTCCAACCCATGCTTCGCGCGTCGAAAGCGTAACCCAAACCTGATCGTCCTCCTGGGCCAACACGTTGCCGACGATCGATTGCGCCAGAACAGACAGTCCCAGCATGATTGCGAACTTTTGTAGCTTGATGATGTTCTGCATCGGTGGCATATTCCTTACCAGTCCTTTTCGACAGGTATTTGTCTGGATCGTTCACGTTGCTGCTGTTGAAAACGCCGAATCATGTCGCGGTCCCGAATCGCCTGAAGCATTTTCATCGCCTCCTCGCGAGTCATCGGTCGAGTCGAGTCGTCGGGTTGGTTGACCGCGTTTTCCGGTTTGCCGTCCTGCTGTTTCTGTCCGTTGGCCGCTTTCAATTCACCTTCGGGATTCGCGGGCTTCTGTTCTGCCTGATCGGTCTGGCTGGCGTCTTCGGGATCGGACTGGCCAGATGATTCACCCTGTTTCTGTTGACCCTGTTTCTGTTCGCCTGGTTTCTGTTCGCCTGGTTTCTGTTCATCCTGATTTTGTTCTTTTTCTGGTTGCTCGCCCTGCTGTTGCTGTTGTTCCTGTTCGGATTGAGCCTCGTTTTGCTGCTGCTCCGAATCGTTTTCCGACTGCGATTGGTCCTGTTGTTGCTGGTCCTCGTTTTGCTGGTTCTGCCCCTGTTTTTCCTGATCCTGTTTTTCCTGTTCCTGCTTTTGCTCCAGTTGCCGAATCAGCTCGGCGGCCAGTTCGATATTGGCGCGGGCATCAGAGCCCGACTCACCCGATCGCAGCGAACCGCGATAGTGCGAAATGGCTTTGCGCAACTGCTCGATGAGCTGGGCGGGTTCTGCTTTCGATTCGGGCTGCTGCATTTGCTTCAGGGATTGCGAGTACAGGCAATTTCCCAGGTTGTAACTCGCATTGGCTGCCAAATGGTCATCGACAGTTCCTGCGGCTTCCGTAAACAGTTTCTGTGCCGCCGCGATGTCGCCGTTCCGATACAAGGCGACGCCGCGATTGAAATCGAGTTGCGGCTGGCTGGACGAGTCGCCTTTGATCGCAGAGTAAGCGTCGAGTGCGGACTGGATTTCACCATCGCGCACCAGTTGATTGGCGGCGTTGATTCGGGCGGGGATATTTCCGGTTTGGGTTTTCGGTTGAGCGTAAACCGGCGTTGCGATCCACACGAAACAAAGCAGGACCAATGCAATTGCGCAACGACGCTGGTTCTCCGAGTGAACCGCCACGTGGCTGTTCACTCTGTGAACGTGCAATTTGTGAGCCGGCGATTTTTGCAACATCATCCGACCAACTCCTTTTCACGAATTGACTCCGGGTCGCGAAACATTTCGCCCTTGTCTAGTGCGACGGTGTGCGGTGTGCCGACTTCAAAATCATTTTCAAATCGGTGTTTTCCCCGAAAGCCAAGAGTCGAAACCAGAACCTCAAAAAACAACAATATCAGCGCCGGAACTGCAAACCACTGAAACCCTGGCGTCCAGGC
>JAYVKA010000003.1:0-9849 GCA_043768885.1 Planctomycetota bacterium | reverse complement strand
TTTATGTCTGGCAAATCGGCCGAAGCCATTGCGGCCCGCTATTGCCGAACCCGAACAACGGTTTACCGCGTTGTTAACGAAATGCGGGCGAGGGCCATTCTGGACCTGCCCCTGGATTTTATGGACAGCCCGGAATTCCATCGCAAATCGGCGGACAAGAAAATCCTCGAAGCGGAATTTCCCGAAAACGAAAACGCGACTCGGCGAACCAAGGCTCCGGCCGGACTTCCCCGATATCTGGCTTCGTTGTACGAAACAGCGTTGTTGAATCGCGAGCAGGAGCAATTTTTGTTTCGCAAGTACAACTTCCTGAAATTCCGCGCGTTAAAGCTTCGTGAAAAAATCGAAGTCGGCAAGGCCCGCGCCAGCGAAATGGACGCAATCGAAAAAATGTATGCCGACGCGGTATCGGTAAAGAACCGAATCGTGCAGTCCAACTTGCGACTGGTAGTTTCGATCGCAAAACGCCACATTAACGGCAATGGCGACGATTTCTTCCAGCTGGTCAGCGACGGAAACGTCTCGTTGATTCGTGCGGTCGAAAAATTCGACTACACCCGCGGCAACAAGTTCAGCACCTACGCAAGCTGGGCGATCATGAAGAACTTTGCCCGCACGATTCCCGACGAGTTCCGTCAGCGAGACAGGTTCCGGCCGACCAGCGAGGAAATTTTTCTGGCAACAGCCGACAACCGCGGCAACAATTTCCTTGCAGAATCCGAGCAACAGCAGCGGATTCAGCAGATCAAGCGAATTCTTCAATCGCTGGACGAGCGGGAACAGCAGATCATCATCAGCCGGTTTGGACTGGATCACAGCCACGAACCGCAAACGCTGAAGGAAGTCGGTGCCGAGATGGGAGTTACCAAAGAACGGATTCGCCAAATCGAAGCCCGTGCCCTGAGCAAACTTCGTCAGGCTGCACGCGAAGAAAAAATCGATTTGCCGGATTCGATGAGTTCCGATAATTGATTATCGACAGGTCGCAATCAAAAAACATGGGCTTTCATTCACCGATCCCAATCGACGATTGAGAGCCCTTTTTGTCTTCTTGCCGGCTTGTGAAATTCCCTACGCGTAGGGGAACTGATTGACAATCACCAGAGGCTCTTTGTCTTCAGTCAAAGCCAATCCAACTTCGATCGTTCTGCCATCGGATTCTGTTTTAAGTCCGGTAATCGAAATACTCTTGATGCCTGTGACGGACTCGTCCAGGACTCGGGGCGAGTCTGCGATCAGAATTTGACGCTTGCCAGGAAAAGTGATTTCGATTTGCCGAAGGGTAAACAGCCGGTTTTCTACACTGTCGCCATGACCAGTGACCAGTCGAACGTTCTCGGTTCGTTTCAGTTCACGACATGACGGCCCAAAACGGGCTTCACCGTTCTTGCGGATTTCCGCAGGGTTTTTGGCCAGCGGTGGAAATGGTCCCTCGCCAAACCCGACTGGCAATGTTTGACTGGAAACGAATCGGGTGACTTCAACCGGATTGGCTGCAATTCCCATTCCCTGGGCATTTCCGGAAACCGAAGCCATACTCGTTACCGGACAGCCCAATTCGCTGGCGTCCAGAAGTTTTTTGAAAACGCCGTAGGCGTCGTGAGGGTCGTTGGCGTCGCAGCAATAGGTAGTGTAATAGTACCGCCCGTAGGTGGTATATAGAAACAACATCGGGTACATCGGATGAGTGGGCATTTGCCTATTCCTTTTCAAGTTCAGGATTCGAGTTCCGTCGAATACCGCGGAATCCAATCAACGCGTCTTGATCTGTTGCTCTGCGGGGTTCGAATTGACTGGTATCAGAATCCAAATCAAATTCCGGCGTCAATAGAACAATCCAATTTGCACCTGGAATCGGGCTGAGTCTGCTTACCTCCATCATATTGAATGGAATGGTTTTCGTAATACCGCTTTGATCTTTGAACCTCAATGCGAATATTGTTTCCGTCCAATCCCCATATCGAACAAGTTGACTGGGAGCAGATCGAGGCCCCGGCTCAGTGTTGCTCCCCAGAATCAGCGTTTTTTCGTTATTCTTCAGAATATATTCCAGTTCCTGAGCGGTTGGAATGTTGAGCCCGTTCGCTTCGGCCCATGCCAGGGCCATGTCCAAATTCACACCAGTCACCGGATCACTGCCCAACGTTCCAATTGGAGGCTCCCATCCAGGGTACGTCGTTTTGAATTCATCGTTTGTTGTGAGCTCGTTTTTTGCCAGAAAATCTCCAAATTCAAAGGCACAACCACGAAATTGCAAGAAAATGCCTTCATGATCCGGAAAAACAAACTTGGTACCGCCAAACTCAACCATTCCCTGAGGCAATTGGCCTAGTGGTAGGATCACGATCTTGGGCAATTCGACGACACCGTTTTTTTTCGAACTGGACCGATGGAGAATCTCGATTCCACCGGGATCGATGCGGTACACCGCTTCCTCGACAGAATCCGGGACTGTTCGATTCACTTCGAAGTAGTCTTTACCATACCTTGCAACAACTTTGTAAAACCCCGGCGCAAGACGAATTTGTTGGCTAGCAGTCGATGTCGTTCTTCGCGAATTTACGGTTAGGCCGGTTTCCCGATCGATTGGATACCATGTAAGACTCGCTCCGGGAGGATCTGATTCCATGTATAGAGGAATCTTCGGATGACGCCCCGAGTAGTCAAACCAGGCCCATAGACCACCTGCTACCAGACAAAACCCCAGAACCGCAGCCACTCCGGCGATGAAATTTCGCCGGAAGAGCATCTTTGCCCGCCTTGGGTAGATGCCGGGATGTGCCAGCAATCGACGACCTTTGATGTATCCGGCCAAATCGTCGGCCAAAGCCAGTGCGTTGTCGTACCGATCATCTATTTTCCTGGCCATCGCTTTCAGGCAGATTGCCTCCAGAGCTACCGGTATTACGGGGTCGATCGAACGGGGAGTCGCTGGCGGAGTGTGCTCAATTGCCAAGTAAATTTCGTCCGATTTTCCTTCGAACGGCAATTTCCCGGTCAGCATTCTGTAAAAAATAACACCCAGCGAGTAGACATCCGTTCGCGGGTCGATATTTTCGAGGTCCCCCCTGGCTTGTTCGGGAGACATGTACGCTGGAGTTCCCAGTGGCTCACCAGCAACCTCTTTGCTCCGGGTGCCGGAGTTGGTGGAAAATGAAAGACCGAAGTCTGCGATTTTCGGAACTCCATTGGTATCGACCAGCACATTCGATGGTTTTACATCGCGATGAATGATTCCATGCTCATGCGCGTAGGCTATCGCCCTGGCCATGGATTCGCACAATTTGCACGCCTGAATCTGGTCGGGCGGGTTTTTGACCAGCCATTCCTTAAGCGTGGTCCCTTCGACAAACTCGTTGACGATGTAAACCGTGCCGTCGTGGCTTCCAACGTCGTGAATTTGGACGATATTGGGATGAATCAATTGGCTGGCAGCACGGGCTTCGTACAGAAACTGATCGACATTGTGGGAGATGTGTTTTGGCAATTTGATTGCCACGAACCGCTTCAGTTGCTCATCCCAGCATTTGCTGACAATGCCAAAACTCCCTTCGCCAACGATCTCGTGATGGTGGAACCGGGTGGGCAAACTAATCCTCAACCGTTCCCCGTCATTCATGGCCCGGGTTTCTTCGCAGTCGGAATCAGCGGATGCGCAGCACTGGTCGCACAATCCATCCATGTCCGATTCGGCCACCTCTGGCGAGCCAGGGATTTCTTCTCCGCAAGAAATGCATTTCACTTTTGGAATCATGAAATATCCGGGAAAGGGCAGTCGGCTAAGGCTGTGTGTCCATTAATCAGGCGGATTTCCCCCGCTGCCTGACTGAACCGAACGACTGCGTCTCATCGAAAAAATGCAAAAACCGAACCCGAGGGCTTCTCAATCCAGTATATCGGAACGGTATCGCGGGATGCATGTCGAATGTCACCGAATACCGGATGAATCGATGACAGGACAACTCCTTTTGCGACATTTGGCGAAGCAAGCCTGACTGGATTTGTCGAAACCATGACTCAGGAAACAGTTGAATTGCGACAGAGCCTGGACCTGGTCTTTTTGACACGTCGTGACCGGAAAAAGGAACGAAGTCGAACCAGGTTGTGCCGAAGCGCGTCTATTCGACTTGTCATGGATTGTGATTTCATTAAACTTTCCGCTCCTTCATGCGGATGATTTTGCCGGCGTAGCTCAGTGGTAGAGCAGCGGTTTTGTAAACCGCTGGTCGGGGGTTCAAATCCCTCCGCCGGCTTTGACGTTGTTTCCGGTCGAATTGGATGGCCGGCCTGGAATACGGCCGTTTTTCCGTTCGGACAAGGCGTTTTGAAGGTTCCCCGAGGGCGAAATCCCGCGGGAATTGAATTCGGGGGGATACCGAAGCGGTCAAACGGGACAGACTGTAAATCTGTTGGCTCACGCCTTCGCAGGTTCGAATCCTGCTCCCCCCATTACGAAAAAGTTGCTCGAAAAGCGATAATTCGCGATCGACCGCCTGGGTTTTCAGGAAAACGGCATCTGTTCGTTGACTTTGAATTTCTAGTCGGTTTCCGGAATTTTTTGGCAGTAAAATTCGCGATTCCGGTGCGCGCCCGCTTTGAGCAATTACGGATATTTGGTACGCTGTCCCGATTGTCGCCGCGAACAGGCGGGTGTAGCTCAATGGCAGAGCCCCAGCCTTCCAAGCTGGTTGTGAGGGTTCGATTCCCTTCACCCGCTTTGAGTGCTAAAGCCTGTTTGGCAGAATGAACGATTGGCAACCGAGAACTTTAACCGGTTTTCATGCCGGAAAGTTGTTTTGTCAAATCTGTTTTGTGGCAAGGTTTAAAAAGTCAGGCGTCGTGTTGAGGCTTTGTTGAAGGCGACTTCCTGAATCCATGCTGCTGTAGCTCAGTGGTAGAGCACTTCCTTGGTAAGGAAGAGGTCATGGGTTCAAGTCCCATCAGCAGCTTTGCAGTCGTTTGCAAGTTCGGCTCTTCGGAGTCGAGGGTATGTCTCTTGGTAATGTAGTAAGCAGGTGTGACGTAAAATGGCCAAGGAGGAATTTAAAAGGACCAAACCCCATGTGAACGTGGGGACAATTGGGCATATCGACCACGGCAAGACAACGACGACCGGCGCTTTGCTGGCCGTTCAGGCGGGTAAGGGTCTGGCCGAATTCAAATCGTACGCGGATATCGCCAAAGGCGGTACGGTTCGCGACGCATCGAAAACGGTGACGATCGCCGTGGCGCACGTTGAGTATGAGACCGAGAACCGGCACTATGCTCACATCGACTGCCCGGGCCACGCCGACTTTATCAAAAACATGATCACCGGTGCCGCCCAGATGGACGGTGCGATCCTGGTTGTGTCAGCCGCTGACGGCCCAATGCCGCAAACCAAAGAGCACGTACTGCTGGCGCGTCAGGTTGGTGTTCCTGCGTTGGTCGTGTTCATGAACAAGGTTGACCTTGTTGATGACGAAGAGCTGCTGGAACTGGTCGAGATGGAAATTCGCGACCTGCTGAACAAGTACGACTTCGACGGCGACAATGTGCCGATCGTTCGTGGTTCGGCCCTTCCGGCTTACCAAAATCCAAAGGATGAGGCGGCCAACAAGTGCATTGGCGAATTGCTCGCCGCTGTTGACGCGTATATTCCCGAGCCGAAACGCGAAGAAGACCGCCCGTTCCTGATGGCTGTTGAAGACGTGTTTTCGATCGAAGGCCGCGGTACTGTGGCAACCGGTCGTATCGAGCGCGGGGTCGTCAAGACTGGCGAAGAAATCGAAATCATTGGCCTTTCCGCTGCACCTCGCAAGACAACGTGCACGGGCGTGGAAATGTTCCGCAAGATTCTCGACAGCGGTCGGGCTGGCGACAACGTCGGCTTGCTGTTGCGTGGTATCAAGCGCGAAGACATCCAGCGTGGTCAGGTGATTGCCAAGCCGGGTTCGATTACTCCGCACACCAAGTTCGAGGCAGAAATTTACTGCTTGAGCAAAGACGAAGGCGGGCGACACACTCCGTTTTTCAGCGGATATCGCCCACAGTTTTATTTCCGAACCACAGATGTTACCGGTACGGCCAACCTGGTCGAAGCTGAAATGTGCATGCCAGGTGACAACGTCCGGATTTCGGTTGAGTTGCACAAGCCGATCGCGATGGACGATGGTGTTCGTTTTGCGATTCGCGAAGGCGGCCGGACTGTCGGTTCGGGTGTTGTAACCAAGATTATTGAGTAGGAATCGATGTACGCGGTCAGCGGGTGAATGCCTGCTGGCTGTTTTTTTGAAATCAAACGGGCGCGGTGTTCCAATGAACCCCGCGCCCGATTCGCCTGATTGGACTTGCCAAAATTTGTCCGGTCTGTGCGGGCCACAGGGGCGTAGCTCAATTGGCAGAGCACTGGTTTCCAAAACCAGGGGTTGCGAGTTCGACTCCCGCCGCCCCTGCAAGTTGGAGCCGGTCAAAGAAAAAGCGTTTTGAAGTTTGTAACTGTTTCTGAGTGAGGTGGTTTCCCATGAGTTCCGTTGCCAGGCAGGATGCTGGGCAGAACGGTGGATTGATTTCCAACCTGCTCAGCGGTGGATTTTACAAACCAAGCCAGGGTCGCGTCGTACGTCAGGTAACTTTCGTATCGTTGGCGGTATTAGGCGTGTTGGTTGCATGGGCCCTGGCCGATCCGGCTGCGGACATGATTAAATGGCTGGTTGCTTTGGCTACGGGTGCCAAAGCTGGACCGGTAACCGGATGGCTTGCCAGCATTCAGTACCCTGTACTGATTGTGCTTGCGTCGCTTGGAGTCTGGATTTCGTTTCGGCTGGTCAACTATCCGAAGTTCGCGGATTTTCTGATTTCAGTTGAAGCGGAAATGAACAAGGTGACTTGGCCCAGCCGCGGGGAATTGTGGCGAGCGTCAGGTGTTGTGATTTTTGTGATTTTCGCACTGGCATTTGTGCTGTTTGCGTTTGACGTGTTTTGGACCACGGTATTCCAGTTTCTCAGGGTCAGGTATTAGTCCTGTATCGGGTAACTGCAGCCGTGACCGACTGACAGATTGAAACGGCCGATGAATCGGAATTCGATTGTGACTGACGAAGAATCCAAAAAAGAAACTGAAGGCGAAATGCCTGTGCCGCAGCCGGAGCAATCCGCTGGCGATGCTGCGCAGAATGACGCGCCGAAGCCTGTTTCGCGCGGTCGTTCCAGTCGCGCCGATGCCGGCGTTCCAATCGAAGAACTGTTTTCGGCGGATGAAATCATCCTGGAAGACGACGAAGACGAGGACGATGATGACGAAGCCGATGACACTGCCTCTCCGATTGAGGAGTTGGTCGAGGCAGCCGTAGAAGTCGAAGAAAAACCGCCGATGGAATGGTACATCCTGAAAGTTCAGGTGAACCGCGAAAACTCCATTTGCGAAGCCTTGATGCGAAACATCAAAAGGTCGGGGATGGATGCCTGGTTTGGTGACATCCTGGTACCTACCGAGGACGTTCGTGAATTTAACAAGAATGGAAAATCGCGGGTCGTCAAGCGAAAACTATATCCAGGCTACATCGTCGTGCAGATGTCTGTGAACGATGAAACCTGGTTTTTGGTGCGGGATACTCCTGGAATTGGGGACTTTACCGGGGCTGCTGGAAAGCCGGCGCCACTGGGTCGCGACGAGATTTCAAAAATCCTAGCGGCTGCCCGGCCGGAAGAAACCGAAGACGATGGTGACGAGTCGATCAAAACCGCGATCAAGTTCAAGGTTGCCGACCGGGTGCGGGTCAAGGACGGTTATTTCCAGAACTACGAAGGCGATGTTTCGAACATTGATGAACGGAACGGCCGAGTGACAGTCATGATCAACATTTTCGGCCGGGCCAATCCGGTGGAACTGGATCACTGGCAAATTGAATCCATGTAGGAATTGGCGGCTGGACTTAAGTCTGCTCGCATGAAAAAACAAAACAGAATGTTGTACGCCTGCGGGCGATTTGGAGAACAGTAAAGATGGCAAAGCAACAAGTTGGTCAGGCGAAATTTCAGGTCAAGGGTGGCCAGGCCACTCCGGCACCACCTGTAGGTACCTCGCTGGGTCGATTCGGCATCAACCTTGGTCAGTTTGTTTCGCAGTTCAATGAGCGAACCAAGGACCTGAACGGAATTGCCGTTCCGGTTGTTGTTACGATTTACAACGATCGAAGTTTTGAGTTCATTACCAAGAGCCCGCCTGCTGCCGCGTTGTTGAAGCTGGCCGCCGGGATTGCTTCTGGCTCTGGCGTGCCCAACCGAAACAAGGTTGGCAAGGTAACCCGCAAACAAATCGAAGACATTTGCGAAAAGAAAAAGGATGTTCTGAACGCAAGCGATCTCGACAACGCCCGTCGAATGATCGAAGGAACGGCCCGTAGCATGGGGCTGGAAGTTGTCGGTTAAGAAACCGGTTGCCCCAACGAAATCAGTGCCGCTTTAGTCAAGAAAAGATCTGGCCAGCTTTGACCCTTTGGCCCAAACACAAATATCCGGAATATCCATGAGCAAAAAATCCAAAGCCTGGCGTGACATGGCATCGCGAGCTCCCAAGGGACCCGTGCCACTGACCAAGGCCGTTGAAGTTCTGAAAACCTTCACCGCCATGAAGTTCGACCAGACGGTTGAAATCCACATGCGACTGGGCGTCGATGCCAAGCAGGCGGATCAACTGGTCCGGGGATCACTGGTATTGCCACATGGCATCGGAAAAACCCAGCGGGTCGTTGTGTTTGCCAAAGGTGCTGCGGCAGAGGCTGCGAAAGAAGCCGGTGCGGACGAAGTTGGCCAGGAAGATATGGCCAAGCGAATGCAGGGCGGATGGACGGAATTCGACGTCTGTATCGCTGCTCCAGACATGATGGGCCTGGTTGGCCCACTCGGTCGCGTGCTGGGTCCACGAGGATTGATGCCGTCGCCACGAGCCGGAACAGTAACACCGGACGTTGCCAGGGCAGTGAAAGAGTACAAGGCCGGAAAGGTCGAGTTCAGAAACGACGCCGGCGGAAATGTTCATGCAGTTGTCGGGCGATTGAGTTTCGACGCAGTCAAACTGCAGGAAAACATCACAGCGTTCATGAACTACATCAACTCGATCAAGCCACATGCGATTAAGGGCACGTACGTTCGGGGCGTCTTCCTTGCCGCAACGATGAGCCCTGGTATTCAGGTCGCTGCATAAGACTGGGTCCGCCGAACAGATTTGGGTTTTGAGATCAGTATTGTGGACCTTTGATGGTCCGACACAACGAATAAAAAGAACCGTCATGAGCAAAGCCGTCAAAGAAGTAATCAGCCGTGACATCGCCAATCGTTTGGCTGGTGTGAACGACTGTGTCATCGCCAACATTGTTGGTTTGAATTCGGAAAACACTGCCGCACTGCGAACCCGGCTTCGTCAAAAGAGCATGCGGATCATGGTGGTCAAAAACAGCATGGCTCGTCGCGCCGTCGAAGGAACTCCTTTGGCAAACGCGTTCGTCGGCCTCGATGGAACGTCAGCGGTGATGTATGGCGGCGAAGACTTTGTCTCGCTGGTCAAGGAAGCCGTTGAGCTGGACAAAGACAAGACCTTCGAGGCGTTTACGGCTCGGGGTGGTGTCATGGACGGCGAGCAGTTGGACGCGGCCAAGGTTGCCGACATCAGTAAATGGCCGACCCGGGAAGAGCAAATCTCGTTGCTGGTTGGCCAGATTCTGGGTCCGGGACGCATGTTGGCTGGTCAACTCAATGGTCCAGGCAGCAAATTGGCGAGCCAGATCGAGAAAGTGGGAGAAAAGAACGGCGACTAGTCATTTATTTTCCCAAACAAGTCACAAAATGTGGCCTTCTGGCGCAAAATTTGCC
>JAYVKA010000002.1:0-9392 GCA_043768885.1 Planctomycetota bacterium | reverse complement strand
ATCGTTCATGCGGACCACGAGCAGAACTGCAGTACGTCCACGGTCCGGATGGTCGGATCGTCGAATGCAAATATCTTTGCGTCGATCGCGGCGGGGATTTGTGCGCTGTGGGGGCCATTACACGGTGGAGCCAATGAAGCCTGTGTGGCGATGCTGGAGAAAATCCGTGAGGACCATGGCAATGTCCAAAAGTACGTGGACATGGCCAAGGACAAGGAGAGCGGGTTCCGGCTGATGGGCTTTGGGCATCGCGTTTATAAAAACTTTGACCCGCGAGCCACGATCATCAAATCGGCCTGCGACAAGCTGCTGGCCAAACTGAACCTGGAAGACCCGCTGTTCAAAATTGCACAAACCCTCGAGTCGGTCGCTCTGAACGACCCGTACTTTGTCGAGCGAAAACTGTATCCGAACGTGGATTTTTATTCGGGTGTAATTTATCGGGCACTCGGAATTCCCGTGCAGATGTTTACAGTGCTGTTCGCGATGGGTCGGTTGCCCGGCTGGATCGCCCACTGGAAAGAAATGCACGAATCGCCGAACAAGAAGATCTGCCGTCCGCGTCAGGTCTACACCGGCCCCAACCGCCGCGATTTCGTACCGTTGGAAAAGCGGTAGCGGCAGCCAAGACAGCACATCGCGGTCTTCTTTGGATTCCACGACAAATAACTCAGGACACCGTTTATGTCTGCACCGTCATCTCCCGACATTTCCACAAATTCGGAACAAACGTGGTTTGGCCATCCGCCACAGCTGGCTCGATTGTTCACGACAGAGATGTGGGAACGATTCGGCTATTACGGCATGCGGGCGTTGTTGACTCTGTATCTTGTCCAGTATTTCTTTTTTAAGGACGAAGTTTCAAACAGCCTTTATGGTGCGTTCACCTCACTGGTCTATTTGACGCCGCTTTTTGGCGGTCTCCTGGCAGACCGTTACCTGGGTTACAAGAACTCGGTGAAGCTGGGCGCCGTGATGATGGCGCTTGGATATTTGGGGCTTTGCTTTGGAAGTGACCGCGCGGAACCGATTGCGAAAATCGATGGACAGGAACTGGTTGTTTCGATTCGCCCGGAGCAGGAAACAGTAGAAGGCAAGACAAAAAATGTCCGGAACAAGTATCTGACTCTGAAAGGCACTGAATACAAGATTCAGGCCGAGTCGAATGGATCACTGGGCCTTGTTCCGTCCGGCGGCGGTGAGACGTTGAACTTTGCCAAAGGTGCATTTGACTTTGACGGCAAACGCAATCCGTTTTGGGTCAACATCATGTTCCTGTCGCTATCGACGATTATTATCGGCAATGGATTTTTCAAACCGAATATCTCGACGATTGTTGGCTCCCTTTATTCGGCCACCGATCCGAGGCGGGATAGCGGATTTACGATATTCTACATGGGGATCAACCTTGGCTCGATGTTTTCCCAGATCCTCTGCCCGGTCCTATACGAAGTGATCGGCCCCTGGGCCGGATTCTCACTTGCGGCAGGCGGCATGGCGGTTGCCTGGGCATTGTTTCAATTTGATGGCGGAAGACTTGCCGGTTTCGGCGAAGCTCCGGAAAACGTCAGCGGAAACAAGCGTCTGTTTATCTACGTGGCCGCATTTTTGTTTGTACCGTTGATCTGGTGGCTGATGAACAACACCATGGTATCGGCCCAGACCCTGGCTGACGCAGTAAAAACCGAAGGTGCTCCGGCCGTTGGCATCATCGATTATCTGCTGGCCCTGCCGTTCCTCGGCAAGTTAATGTTCACCATGTTTTTGGGCTCAGTGATCGGCATTCCAATTTGGGCGGCGTTCACCGGCACGCTGGTCGAATCCCAGAAGATGTTTGTTGCGGTGATCCTCGTTATCTTTTCGACGGTCTTTTGGACGCTGTTTGAACAAGCCGGTTCAAGCCTGACCTTGTTCGCGGAACGAAACACCAATCTGAATATCTTCGGCATCTATCAAATGCCTGCCGGGCAAACGCAATTTTTCAATGCACTCTTTATCGTATTGTTGGCGCCGCTCTTTTCGATCATGTGGCGATGGCTGGCAATAAAAGGCCTCGAGCCTTCCATCCCGGTCAAGTTCGCAATCGGCTTAATCCTGGTCGGCGTCGGGTTCCTCGCGTTGGTTGCCGGAAAGGGCTTTGCCAACGATGCGTTTCGGGTGCCGCTGTTTTGGCTGGCGTTGGCGTTCTTTATCCACTCCGTTGGCGAGCTGTGCCTGTCGCCGGTGGGATTATCGATGATCACCAAGCTCTCTATGCCCAAGATCGTTGGATTGATGATGGGAGTTTGGTTCCTCTCGTCAGCGATGGCCCAGTACGTGGGCGGAATTGTCGCCCAATTTGCTGCGGTAGAAACCGTTGGAGGGGAAGTCACCAATCCCGCCGAATCACTCAACACCTATATTGGTGTTTTCAAGATGATAGGCACGTGGGGGTGCATCATCGGAGTCGGGCTGCTGATCGGATCGCCATTGCTTAGAAAGATGATGCATGGCGTGAAGTAAGGTAGCTGGCCGAACCAGGATGCGAACATTTTGAACAGGGCGTCCGGCAAATTGTCGAATCCTGATGTATTTCCCAAAAGCAGTCGTCAAAGTGTCGCGAATTTTTTTGGGGGCCTAACGCTGAAATGGCATCTCTTCTTTTGGAGGCAGTCGCAGGCCGGTTTCCAGCCACCATTGTTCGCGTTCAAAATCGCTGGCGTAGTATCGCAACCAGGATTCTTCGTCGCAGTCCTGGTCCAGGCATTGCCACACGAGTTGCGAATCGATCAAGCCCGTGAATTTCTCCTGGGACGGAAGAATGTCGCGCTGGATCATGCAATACAGTTGGCGGTCGGAAAGATGCCCTGTCGATTCCAGCGAGATGTTTTTTGATGCCAACTGCCCAATCGTCTGATGCAGTCGCTTACGCAATTCTTCCTCATTCATCGACTCGTGATTCGCCAATTGCAGGTGTGGCATGAACCACTGGCTGATCGGGAGGACCGGAGCACGTTCCCACGCCAACAGCGAACTTAGGTAGCGGTTTTCGTCCGCCGTACTCATTTGTCGGATGTTCACCGCCTCCAGCGACTCGTCGTGGAACGGCTCCAGCTCGTCACGCAGTCGGGCGTTTTGCAAAATCAGGTCCAGATCGTTCGTTGGGTACATGGCGGGACAATCTTCTGGGCAGGAATAGGGCTTGGGTTGCGGCACGATTTCGGATTCTCGGATAGCAGTTATTGAACTGCGGGAAGTCTATACGAGACTTGATCGAAATCGGCCCGGAAATCCTGAGTTGTTGGCAAAAATTTCCGCCGAATCCAGCCCTGTTTCGGTGAAAACCGCATCACCCAAAAAGTCTGCCAGATCACAACCTGGAATACCGGCACAGTTTCACATCGCGGATTTCGCGGTTCGAACGGAGCGTGCTTGAATTCCATTTCGGAACGGGCCATGCTGGGATCGATCGAGACTGATGCCAACCTCTTCTGTCTGGCATGGAAAGAAATCGCAAACCGTGGAATCTGAAATGCGCCAACGATTAAACCGATTCCCGTATCGACTTTGCAATTGGGTTGCTTTGGTCAGTCTGATCCAGTTGTCAGGATCGACGAATGCTTGCCCACAGGACCAGCAGCCCGAACGACATGCCTTGACCCATTCCGATGAATCGGATTTTTCGCTAAACGACCAACTGTTTACAAGGTTTCATGAAAATCCGGGCGCGACGCCGTTCCTGTATCCGTTGCTGGCTCCGGGCCAGGTTCGGGTGACTCGCGGGTTTCCGATGGACCCTCTTCCCGGCGAGCCGAATGATCATCCGCACCACAAATCCGTTTGGATCGCCCATGGAGACGTTGACGGAATCGATTACTGGACCGACAAGGGCAAGGTCCAGCTTCGCAGCCACTCTATCGACACAACCCGGAAGCAGGGACAGCTGATCGTGCGAACGAGCCTGTTGGAGGAAGATCATCGAATTTGTGATCTCGATACGGCCTGGTCGTTTGCGGGCAACGATTTGTTCCGATGGATTGATGTGCAGGTTTCGATCAGTGCGCTGGACCGGGAAGTGCGTTTGGGAGATACGAAAGAAGGTTTCTTTGCCTTGCGGCTTCACCCGGATTTGCAACTCGTCGCCAATCCAAAACTCGGCGTCGAAGAAGTTTTTGGCAAAGCGTTCAACAGCGACGGACTTTCGGGAGCGGAAATCTGGGGCAAGCAATCGAAATGGGTCTGCTATCAGGGCCCGGTCGATGGAACCGAAGTCTCGGTCGTCATGATGGATCATCCGGAGAATCTGCGGCATCCGACGACGTGGCATGCCCGCGATTACGGACTGGTTGCCGCAAACCCTTTTGGGCTACACGAATTTCTTGGCAAGCCTAAAGGGGAAGGGGAATACCTCGTCCAGCCGGGGAAGCCGCTCGTTCTACGCTATCGAATTCTCCTGGCCAGCGGCGTAATCAATGCTGAAGCAATCGAGTGTTGGTTTCAGGATTTTTCGAAGGTTCAGTGGATTGAGCCGGACCCAGTTTACTCCGACAAATAGGACGGCCATCGCGATTTTTGCTCACGCGGCTCTTCGTTTGTGTTCGCTGTCGGCAATCGAAAGAATTATCGGTGAATCATTTGTATTCGTCGATCGCTCGCTTCGATGATGCAGAATATTTTCGAATTCAACAACACCATCAAATCGCACCAGCCCGCCACCTGCCATCTTGTATTTTCTGTTCCGCCACCGAATGTCGCTGGTGACCAGGGAACGGGCCAGGACATACAACCCAACCAGACTGATAAAAGGCCATGCCTGCGAATCAAACCGGCGTGCACGGCGATAGTGTTTCCAAACCGGGAAACTGACCTTCGAGTTTTGATTTCGAATAAGCGAACGCGCGAGTCCTAGCAGATAAATCGCCGCCGTACCAACTCCACAGCAGATTCCCGCAACAATCGTCGGTGCGGTATTCAGGACCGTGATGGCCAAACCCGTCCAAAACG
Source organism: Planctomycetota bacterium (assembly GCA_043768885.1). Taxonomy (GTDB): domain Bacteria; phylum Planctomycetota; class Planctomycetia; order Pirellulales; family Pirellulaceae; genus BJ22. The sequence goes on along the minus strand of JAYVKA010000002.1, from coordinate 4,409 downwards.
CAATGTGAATGATTGTCAGGCTGAAGAAAACCAGCCACCACGCAAGGGGAGAATAGGTTCTTGCCGCGACGCTTTTTCGCGTCGCGGAGTCGAACAAGCGGGCCGTGTTCGTTTCGATTGTCGATTCGACTGAGCAATGCGGTTCGCACCGGATCTGCATTCTGGCCTGACGAATGGCACGAAAAGTCGGCCATTGCTCGCACAGAACCTGGGACCAGACTTGTTCCAGCTTCAAACGGTCAAAATCGCAGCGGCGCATGGCCCACGACGCCGTACACAAGGGGTTTTTGGACCCGGCTCCGGTCAACGACGCAAGCGAATTGCTCAAGGAAGAGTGCAGCCGGTTGCTGATTGACTGATGGCGTGGAATCGACCAAATGGAACCAGTAACGGCTCCAACCTTTTGATCGGTCAAACCGGCAGCCATCCATCGCAGTGCACACGATCGGGACTTGGAGTCTGCCCGCGCGAATGCGAACAGCGTCGAGTTTCGCGAAACATGCCGAAGCCCGGTCAGCAGCTGATGTGTCGCCTGGCCGCATCCTTTCGCAGGTCCGGAAAACACGAGCGAAGTGGCCACAAAACGGTTTTCCGAAATCAGGCTGCGGATTTGCGGAACCGCCGGATCCGAAACTGATTCAGCTACAAAAATGATTTCGCGATTGTGGTAGTCCTGTTGAATCCAGCTGCAAAGATTGTCCCGCAACTGATGTTCATTGCCACAAACAGGAATGATCAGCGACAGGCGTGGACAGTTATCCATCGGCGGCGGCGTCTGCATCCGGCGCTTTTTCACGAAGCGACGGTTTTCCTGTTGTTGGGCGACTGCCAGCACCATCAGCAAAATTGCCGGGAGAACTGCAGCGGTCCAGATTAAAAAAAGCATTGTCGCGTTTCGTACAGGAGGAAAATAAAGTCGGGACCGGTTTCTTGCCGATTTTCAGGAGAGGCGGATTATCCTTCCTGTCCGGCAATGATTAACTAATCGAACCGGGCAAGTGAGCAGCTTTAAAGATTGGCTGTTCTTTGTGCAAATTGGGCTTATGGGACGACACCGCTAGCGACTTGATTGAAATGGTGATTTGGTGCGGGAATTGCCTGCAAGGTTCAATCTTGGCACGTCGGCGATGATGTGTTACTTTCACGAACCTTGCGGGTGATTGTTGAATGCTTGCGAAGCCGTGCCGTGAAGATTTTTCGGTCCGGCCGTTTGCACAGGTCACCGCTTTTTGACTGACAACGAAACCAGACAGACGACATGGAATTGGTCGTTCTGAATAGAATCCTGAGGAGTCCATCATGACGATGAACAAGGGATTGGCTACGGCCACGCACATTCGCTGGATGATCCGGCGCGACATGCCGGAGGTGCTGGCAATCGAACAGGGTAGCTTTGAATTCCCCTGGTCCGAAGACGATTTTGCCCGCTGCCTGCGACAACGGAATTGCATTGGCATGGTGGCTGAATCCGAAGGCCGCGTGGTTGGATTCATGATCTATGAATTAAACAAGAGCCAGTTGCACGTGCTCAATTTCGCAGTCCGCCCCGACGGACGACGTCGCGGAGTCGGAATGCAAATGGTCGAAAAACTTGTCGGGAAACTTTCCCAACAACGCCGCACCCGGGTGACGCTGGAAGTGCGCGAGACGAACCTGGCCGCCCAGGTGTTTTTCCGCAATGCGGGATTCCGGGCCGTGTCGGTTTTGAAAGACTACTACGACGACACGGTTGAAGACGCCTACGTGATGCATTTCCAGTATCAGGCGGAACGGACCGAACAACAAATGCCGACCAATCGCATCAGCCGCAAAGCAGGCTAAGCCGGAATTCAAAACTTGACTTGCGATTCGCCAGGCAACTCCCCGCCTGGCGATTTTTGTTGGCTGTTCGTCAACCGATCCAGCAGTTCTTTCGCGAGTTCGCGCAACGAAACGAGAACCGATTCGGAATTCGGACCAGATGCCAATACAGTCGCAATGGGCGACTCTGGCGAGATCATCGTGTGCGCCATTGGAATGTCTGCCGCTTTTCGACCCGAGTGCTGCCGAATCAACCAATCGTGAAACAACGGCGTTACCGTGGCCGGGATTGGCCGATTCCAAAAGACGTAGGACTTTCCGAAACAAGCCGGGCCCGAAATCGCATCTGCATCAGCGCTTTCAAGATCCGACAAACTTTTGGTCAAGGCCTGAACGTGAAGGGGCATTAGGCTCGTTCCACTCGCCATCTCGAGCAATTCACATGACGAGGTTGGACGAGGGTTGATCTCGACTACCACCGGACGGTTGCGATTGATGACAAAATCAAGTCCGAAAATCCCGCGCAGCCCACATCCGTTCGCGACGCCGTTGACGATCACCTCCAGTTCTTGCTGAATCCGTTCGCCAAAAGAAACTGGTCCAACGCTTCCCACGAAACAGAATTCGCCGGGCGCACCAAAAGCAGTGTCTCCCACGATTTGATGAAAACTCCCCAGCAAACGGGCCGACTGACCATCTGCAAGGGCTACCAGACTGGCCGGATTGCCCTCGACAAATTCCTGTAAAAATTCTGCCGGCATGATTTGAGCACGACTGGCAATATCCAATCTTCTGATTCCAAGTCCGCCCGAACCAACGACCGGTTTTACCAGCCATTCACTTTGTCCATGTGAGAGGTCTACAGAATCAGGGAACAATTCCGGAACGATATGGCCAGCCTTCCTCAATAATTTCGACCAAACTTTGGGTGCACGACAAAGTTTCACTGACCTAATCGAGGAATTCAAAGTGAGCCTTGGCAAGTTCACCAGACTCCCGGAAACCACGAGCCTCTCAAACCCTGTTCCAAACAATACAGGGGCCTTACGTACGCAACAATCGGACAGCGACTGACCAAGGTCAGAAACTTGCCGGGTTGGACAACATCTCTGCAAATCCCAGTCGCCAAAAAGGTCGATCGCCTCGGGCTGCCACCCTGCCTGGACACAACTTTCGGTCATCCACCGGGCACTGGTTGCGACAATTGTGATCCGCAAATGGTTTCTCCCGGCTTGGGCGTGGTTGGCAATTGCAATTCGGTGTGATATTTTTAGGCACGAAACAAACGCTGGCAAACCGCCTGCGGATTGCAATTCTGGCCATTCACTTTCTCGTGTTGGCCGGACACGGGAAAGGCGATTTCAGTTCTTGCCCGCAGCTTAAAACAAAATTTTTGGGAGTTTTTCGATGTCGATGTTTGTTGGTGAAGCCCTCGCTGGTGATGGCAATGAGATTGCCCATATTGACCTTTTGATCGGAAGCAAGGACGGACCGGTTGGCACAGCCTTTGCCAATGCATTGGCAAATCAAAGCGAAGGCCACACCAATTTGCTGGCCGTGTTGACTCCGAACCTGGCCGTCAAGCCATCGACCGTCATGGTAACCAAAGTCACGATCAAGGGAATGAAGCAGGTTGGCCAAATGTTCGGCCCTGCTCAGGAAGCGGTCGCCCGCGCCGTTGCTGACAGCGTTGCAGATGGAGTCATTCCCAAGTCCGATGCCGAAAAACTGGTTATCGTCTGCGGCGTGTTCATTCACCCTGCTGCCGAAGACAACAAGAAAATCTACGACTACAACTACGAAGCCACCAAGATGGCGATCGCCAACGCGATGAAGCAATCCCCGTCGGTTGACGAAATGGTTGCCGGTCGCGCCGCCGCCAAACATCCGTTCCGCGGATTTTAGGGATTTGGGGGTCGTTGATCGCTCCCCAATCAAGACGCCCTGGATCGCGGAGCGATCCACGACCAAACTTCGCCCGGCATCACATTTTGGTGCCGGGCTTGTTTTTTGAATGCATTCCGATGGCCTACAAAAAGAAAATCCTCCTTCAGCTCGACAGCGACCCGGTTGCTTCATCGTTCGACGCGATCGTCGCCGTGGATTCAGGAATCGATCAGTTGCTTCCTTACGGAGGCGTAACGCCGGAGAACATTCAGGGACTGGTTCACGGAGCGATGTTCACTCGCGGCGGAAACGATCTCGCCTCGACAGCCATCTTCCTTGGCGGTTCAAACGTCGCCAAAGTCCAGGCCAACTTGTTTGCTGTTACCTCGACCTTTTTCGGCCCCGTCCGCGTTTCTGTAATGATCGACCCGAACGGTTGCAACACCACGGCGGTCGCCGCATTTCTTTCGGCAAAAAAACATAGCCAGCTGCAAGGCAACCGCGTGATCGTGTTGGGTGGAACGGGACCCGTCGGATCCAGAATTGCGACTCTGGCGGCTTCGGCAGGAAACGAAGTCACGATCGTTTCGCGGAGCGAATCCCGCGCTTCTCAAACTGCCAGCGATATTGCAATGTACATTGCCGACTCCAAAGTCGTTGGTATTGGTTCCGATTCCGGGGAATCAACGCTCGAACTGGTACAGAGGCATGACGTAGTATTT
>JAYVKA010000001.1:0-2917 GCA_043768885.1 Planctomycetota bacterium | reverse complement strand
ATATTCATCAACAAAAATTCGTTTCGCAATTTTCTCTAGTCTGGCGAACGGGCCAGAAACCGGGTGGCGTCGGAAATCATGTCGGCCAGAAATTGGGGTGTCTGGAGCCCAAGGTACAACGTCAGCGCCATGCAAACGATGATTGGTGCGACCATTGAAAAGTGATCGCGAAACCGGGATGTCTCCTGAGCATCCGGAGCCGAACCGAGACAACAATTTACCAGCGTGTTTCCCATTCCCCAAAACACAAGCAGCATCAGGCCGAGAAATGCCAGCCCGGCAATCAACTTGCCTGTCGAGAAAGCCCCGGCCACCATTTGATACTCGCTGACAAACGGACCAAACAAGGGAGCCCCGGTCACCGCAAAGAACCCAATCAGCAACAGGGTACCCGATATGGGCAACCGCCGAAGCACTCCGCGAACCTCATCCGTAGATTTGCTGCCGTAGGCGCGGTGGATGTTTCCCGCTGCCAAAAACAGGCCCACCTTGCAAATCGCGTTGTGCAGTACATGCAATAACGCACCCGCCAGGGCCGGCCCGCCAATTCCAACTCCAAACGCGAGCATCCCCATGTGCTCGACGCTGGAATAGGCCAGACAACGCTTGATGTCCTTTTGCCGGGCCATGTAAACCGCCGCTGTCGCCATCGAAAACAGACCAAAGAACAACATGATCCGCTGGGCGTAAGCGTCGTCATGCGCGATATGGGCTATGTGATAGAACCTCAACACGCACAAGAAAGCACAATTCGTCATCCCGCCCGCAAGCAAGGCCCCAACAATTCCTGGAGCTTCGCCATAAGCGTCCGGTTTCCAGGTGTGCATCGGCGCCAATCCCATTTTGGTACCGTAACCAACGATCAGCAATACAAAAGCGGCGTGCATCCAGGGCAGGGAAATCTTGTGGGAATGTTCAACCAGTTCGTCAAACAACAAAGTTGATTCCGATCCGGCCTGGACCATCGAGAAAGCAAGAAAAAACGAACCTAACAAGGCCACCGCAATCCCAACTGATCCAATCAGCAGGTACTTCCAGGTTGCCTCAAGCGATTTCGGATTGTGGTTGAAATAAATACCGGTCGCCGAACTCAGTGTCGTCGCTTCCATCGCCACCCACATCAATCCCAGGTGATGCGACATGATGATCAAACTGGTCAGTCCCAAAAACAACAACAAACAGGAACACAACACGCGGTTCGGTCTTTCTTCCCTTGTACGCAAATAACCAGGCGCATAAAGCGAGCAGAGAAAATAGACGAGACTGATCACGCAGATGAACAATCGGCTGAGTGGATCGAGGGCCAGCCACCGCCCGAACATCCACTGGTCCCCCTGGGCCACAACCTGAGCGGTCAAAATCAGATGCGTCGTACCTGCCAGTGGCACCAACCACGGTCGCAGTCGATTCGAAGGAATCACCGCAGCCAAAGCCGCCAGGCAAATCGGTATCAGGATCAGCAACAACATCATGGCTTCATCACAGTTAAAAAACGTGGCATAGGCTTCCAGCCTGTGCAGGCGGAAATGACACAGGCTGGAAGCCTATGCCACGACACTCACTCCCGCAAACTCGTCAAATGTTCCGAACTCGCCTCCGGAAAGGCCCGGCTGACGTGATTGACAATGATCCCCATCACAAAAACACCGACAAACAAATCGAGAACCACTCCCAATTCAACCAGCAAAGGAACGGCTTCGATCAGCAACAATCCAAAAATGAAAATGCCATTTTCCAGAACGATGTAACCCAGAACCTGGCCAATCGCTTCCCGTCGCGTGACTAACAGCAAGAATCCTACAAAAACAGTAGCCAGCGACGCTGGTATCAGGAACTGACTGTGATGGTTCTGCAACAAAGGCAATGATCTGGAAAACTGCATCACCGCGCCAGTACCCGCTGCCCCCAGCAACAGCGACGGGATGTAACCAATGATGGAACTGACAGTCGTTCGCGATTCCGCCTGTTCGACTGCCCGCAGCAGGAACTTTGGAATCACCCAGCCTTTAACACCGACAATCACCAGCGTCAAAAGCATCAATCGCGCCATCCCCATCGGGCTCATCGTCGTCAATCCGCCGCCAGCTGGCAGGAATCCCTGATGAACTAGCGGATACATAAGCCCCAGCAAAACTCCCTGGGCCGCCACGACTTTGATCAGCGCACGCAAGCGAGAAGCCCCTAGAACGTAAAAGTTCAGCAGCAACGCAATCACCAGGCATGGTTCGACAATATGTGAATTCATCGTTGACTCATTACCATTACCAAACCGAACAGCGACAATACCCCTGCCCCGACCAGCAAGCCTGGAATCGCAGGCAGCCTTAATCTCGCGATCGTCGATTCAACAACGCCAATCAGTCCGGCCACGAAAACCATCGCAACCAGAAAAACGACCCAGTCCAGAGCCGCGATTCCGGTTGAAACCGGAAAAGCCAGTCGTACGAGCAACGCCGAAAAAACAAACAGCTTCATCGCCGCGCCGTACAAAATGATTCCAAACGCCGGGCCGCTGTGGTCCAGCACCATGACTTCATGAATCATCGTCAATTCGAGGTGCGTATTCGGGTCGTCAAACGGAATCCGGCAGTTCTCGACCAGCAACACCACGAACCAGCTGATCAGAATCAACATCAACGACGAAGCGCCGACTCCCCACGCAGTAACCAGCTCTGGCCCCAGCAACCCGCTCATCGACATCATTCCGGTCAACCGCGCCAGGACCAGCAGGCCGAGGAACATCACCGGCTCTGCCATGCAAGCGTAAGTCGCTTCGCGGGCCGAACCCATCCCCTCAAAAGCCGATCCTGTATCGAGCGCCGCTGACATCGTGAAGAATCGCCCCAGTCCCAACAGATACGCAAGTAAAATCAAATCGCCAGCAAACGAAAGCGGTGCACTCGCATGTCCCAGAGGT